>DASWAW010000279.1:0-11176 GCA_036390955.1 Arthrobacter sp. | reverse complement strand
GGTCCGCCGCATCAACAACGCGCTGCTCCGCGCGGACCAGATCGAGTTCTCCGAGGGCATCCAGACCGTCGAGGACTGGATGGTGCCGATCGTCGCCGACGCCGAGGCCGGCTTCGGCGGCCCGCTGAACGCCTACGAACTCATGAAATCCATGATCCAGGCCGGCGCCTCAGGCGTTCACTGGGAGGACCAGCTCGCTTCCGAGAAGAAGTGCGGCCACCTCGGCGGCAAGGTGCTCATCCCCACCCAGCAGCACGTCCGCACCCTGAACGCCGCCCGCCTGGCCGCCGACGTCGCCGGCACCCCGTCCGTGGTCATCGCCCGCACCGACGCCGAGGCGGCAACCCTGATCACCTCCGACGTCGACGAGCGCGACCAGGAATTCATCCTCCGCGAAGGCGGACAGCCGGTCCGCACCCCGGAAGGCTTCTACAAGGTCCGCAACGGCATCGAACCCTGCATCGCCCGCGCCAAGGCCTACGCCCCGTACTCCGACCTCATCTGGATGGAGACGGGCCCCCCGGACCTCGAACTTGCCCGCAAGTTCGCCGAGGCCGTCAAGGCCGAGTTCCCGGACCAGATGCTCTCCTACAACTGCTCGCCGTCGTTCAACTGGCGCAAGCACCTGGACGACGCCACCATCGCCAAGTTCCAGCGTGAACTCGGCGCCATGGGCTTCACGTTCCAGTTCATCACCCTGGCCGGATTCCACGCCCTGAACTACTCGATGTTCGATCTCGCCCACGGTTACGCCCGTGAAGGCATGAGCGCCTACGTCGAGCTGCAGGAAAAGGAATTCGCCTCCGAGTCCCGCGGCTACACCGCGACCAAGCACCAGCGCGAAGTCGGCACCGGCTACTTCGACGACATCGCAACCGCGCTCAACCCGAACGCATCCACCCTGGCCCTGGTGGGATCCACCGAAGAAGGCCAGTTCCACTAATCCCAGCTTTTCCCGCCAGTTGCCCTATCACTTTTGGTCCCCATCGGCCTCCTTTGGAGACCAAAAGTGATAGGGCTACGGCGGACATTCAAGGAGCACCTCCCATGAACAGCTTCACTGACAACTTCACCATCAACGGGGTTACGTTGACCGCACAGCCGATTTGCCGGCAGAGCGAGGTCCTGACGCCGGACGCGCTGGCGTTTGTTGCCAAGCTGCACAAGGCCACTGCGGGGCGGCGGCTGGAGCTGCTGCAGGCCCGCCGGGACCGCCGCCAGCAGATCGGCAAAGGCCAGGACCCGCGATTCCTCCGCGAGACCGAGTCCGTCCGGACCGATCCGAACTGGCGCGTCGCTCCCCCGGCCCCGGGCCTGGAGGACCGCCGCGTCGAGATCACCGGCCCGGTGGACAAGAAGATGACCATCAACGCGCTGAACTCCGGCGCCAAAGTGTGGCTCGCGGACATGGAGGACTCCTCCACCCCGTCGTGGCGCAACGTCATCCAGGGCCAGCTCAACCTCACCGACGCACTGGAGCGCCGGATCGACTTCACCTCCCCCGAGGGCAAGGAATACAAGCTCCGCGCCGCCGAGGACCTGCCCACGATCGTGGTCCGGCCCCGCGGCTGGCACCTGCCGGAAAAGCACATGCTCATTGACGGCACCCCGATCGCCGGCGGCATCGTGGACTTCGGCCTGTACTTCTTCCACAACGCCCGCCGCCTGATCGCCCAGGGCAAAGGCCCGTACTTCTACCTGCCGAAGATCGAGAACCACCTCGAGGCCCGGCTGTGGAACGACATCTTCGTCCTCGCCCAGGACCTGCTCGGCATCCCGCAGGGCACCATCCGCGCCACCGTGCTGATCGAAACCATCACGGCCGCGTTCGAAATGGAGGAGATCCTCTACGAACTGCGCGACCACGCCGCGGGCCTGAACGCCGGCCGCTGGGACTACATCTTCTCGCTGATCAAGAACTTCCGCACCCGCGGCCCGCGCTTTGTCCTGCCGGACCGCAGCCAGGTGACCATGACCCAGCCGTTCATGCGCGCCTACACCGAACAGCTCGTCCGGGCCTGCCACAAGCGCGGTGCCATGGCCATCGGCGGCATGGCCGCGGCCGTCCCCAACCGCAAGGACGCCGAAGCCAACGCGATCGCCATCGAGAAGGTCCGCGCCGACAAGACCCGCGAGGCCGACGACGGCTTCGACGGCTCCTGGGTGGCCCACCCGGACCTGGTGCCGGTCTGCCGCGAAGTGTTCGACGGCGTCCTCGGCGACCGCCCGAACCAGCTGGACCGGCTCCGCGAGGACGTCACCCCGGACGACCGCGCACTGCTCGACATCGCCTCCACCACCGGCACCATCACCGAGCAGGGCATCCGGAACAACATCGAGGTCGGCATCCGCTACATCGAGTCCTGGCTCCGCGGCAACGGCGCCGTCGCCATCCACAACCTGATGGAGGACGCCGCAACCGCGGAGATCTCCCGCTCGCAGCTGTGGCAGTGGATCTTCTCCCGGGCCATCACGGACAAGGGCGACGTCATCACCCACGAATGGGTCGAGGACATGCTGGACGAGGAGTTCGCCCGGCTGGAACGCTTCGAAGGCGACCGCTTCGCCGATGCACGGGACATCTTCGAGGAAGTCACGCTCACCGCGTCCTTCCCGGCCTTCCTGACGCTTCCGGCCTACGACCGGTTCTTGCATGAAGCGCGCGACGGCGGGGATGTCCCCAGCGACGACCCCACCCTCGTCCCCGCCTAGGGTCCGTCCAGGACCACCAAGGCAGGTACAGATTTCCGTCTGCTGGGCTGCCATGCCCTTCGCAACAGGCACCCCCGAGATCCGGGGCGGTGGCCCAGCGACGGAAGACCCCCTGAGGAACTCGACAACGGCGTCGAGATGACAGTTAAGGCCCATGTTCCCCGTGAACATGGGCCTCAGCTGTGTCCCCAGCGATGCAGTCCAGTGCGGCCGCGAGGCAGCGCGGCTCAGTGCGCCTTGGGGACGTGCCGGAGGGTAAGGGCGGTCCCGAGGATGAACATCGCGACCGAGCCAAGCACCATCAGCAGCGGCCCCGTCCACGATCCCGAGACGCCGTTGACGTAGCCCAGCAGGGTTGGCGCCAGGGCGCCGAAGGCGTAGCCCGCGCCCTGGACGACGGCGGACATCCGGCCGGCCGAGGCCTGGTCGCGGGCCAGCCGGATGATCGCGATGAAAATCAGTGTGATGCCGCCGCCCTGGGCGATGCCGCCGAACGAAGACCACAGCCACCACAGCTCCGGCGCCAGCAGCAGGCCCACCGGAACCGTCAGCCACAACAGCCCCAGCGTGAGTCCCACCGTCGTTGTACTGGCGAAACGGGCCGCAAGCGGCACGCCCAGCCCGCCCACGATGGCGAGGATCTGGAAGAGCGAGGACCCGGCGCCCGCCTCCGCGGCTGTCATGCCGAGTTCGTCCGCGAGGATACTGGGCAGCCAGGCCGTCACGCCGTAATAGGAGAACGCCTGCCCCGCGAAGCCTGCGGTCAGCCCGACCGTGATCCAGCGTGACGCCGGCTTGATCCGGTCGCGTGCGGGGTCCGGGGCGGGAACCGGTTCGGGGCGGAACGCCTGCCGGCCAAAGGCAAGCACCCAGACAAGGAGCGCCGCGACGGCGAAGAGCCCGCTGGCGGCCAGGGCCAGCCGCCACCCCAGCAGCTCGGCCAGCGGCGCCATCACCATGGCGGTGATGAAGGAGCCGATGTTCAGGGCGGCGGTGTAGATGCCCATAGCCGTGGCCTGCCGGGCCGGCGCGAAGTCGCGCCGGATGATCAGCGGGACGGCGATGTTGCCGATCGTGATGGCGATGCCGAGAATCACGGTGCCGAGCATGACGAGGGCGCCGCCGCCCGCCGAACGCACGACGACACCCAGCAGGACGCCCAGGAGCGTGAGGGTGATGGCGACTTCCGCGCCGAGCTTGCGCCCGGCGAACGAGGCGAGGGGCGAGGCAAGGGCGAAGCACAGCACCGGGATGCCAGTCAGGAGGCCCAGTTCCACCGGGGAAAAGCCGAGATCCGCCTGCATCGGGCCGACCACCGGCGCCACGGCCACGAACGGACCGCGCATGTTCAGGGCGATGAGCCCGATGGCGGCCAGCAGGATCCAGCTGCGCGGCACCTTCGCGAGGACGTCGGCGCTCATGGGTGCCGCGGCTCGGCCGGCGGGCAGAAATATGCTTTCATCAGTCCCATTGCTATCACGCACCTGCTGCGGACCCGGCGATTATGACACCCGCGAAACTTGCCGGCGTCAGCCCGCGGCCTGCAGGGTTGCTTCGATGGCGGCGGGTGAGAGCACATACTGGGTGACCATCTGGCTGGCACCCAGGATCGCGGCCTGGTCCCCCGCCATGGACAGCCCGATCCGCAGATGGGTGGTGGCCAGCGGCAGCGAGCGCCGGTAGACCACCTCGCGGACCCCCGCCATCAGGTGTTCGCCCGCCTGGCCCAGGCTTCCGCCGATCACGATGACGGACGGGTTGAGCAGGTTCACCACGGTGGCCAGCACATCCCCCAGGTCCCGGCCGGCCTGGCGGAGGGCCTGGATCGCCTGCAGGTTGCCCTCGGCCACGAGCCGCAGCACGTCCCCGCCGTTGTCCGCCTTCAGGCCCTGAAGGGTGAGGGCGTGCGCGACGGCGGGGCCGGAGGCGAGCGCCTCAAGGCAGCCGTAGTTGCCGCAGCGGCAGAGCACGTCGTCTCCGCGCGGCACCCGGACGTGGCCGAGGTCGCCGGCGGTGCCGTTGGCGCCGCGCTGGAGCTGTCCGCTGCTGATGATGCCGGCACCGATGCCGGTGGCGACCTTGATGAAGAGGAAGTTGTCGTGTTCCGGCCAGTGGGCGCTCTGCTCCCCCAGGGCCATGATGTTGACGTCGTTGTCGACCAGCACGGGGACCGGCAGCGAGCGCTGGACGTGCCGGACGACGTCGAACCCGTCCCAGCCGGGCATGATCGGCGGCTTCACCGGCATTCCGGTGGCGTGTTCCACGGGCCCGGGCAGGCCGATGCCGATCCCGGCGAGGTCCTCCTTGCCGCGGCCGGCCTGGCCGAGCAGCTGGGTCCCCTCCGCCACCACCCGGTCCAGCACCGTCTCCGGACCGTCCGCGACGTCCTGGGCCAGCCGCCGCTCCGCGAGCACCGTCCCACTCAGGTCCGTGACGGCGATGATGACGTGGGTGGCTCCCACGTCGACCGCCAGCACAACGCGGGCGGCGGGGTTGAAGGCAAAGCGCGACGGCGGCCTGCCGCCGCTGGAACTGGCCTCGCCCGCCGGTCCGACCAGTCCGGAGTGCATCAGGGCGTCGATGCGGGAAGCCACGGTGGAACGGGCCAGTCCGGTGGTGAGGGCCAGCTCGGCGCGGGTGCGGGCCTTGCCGTCGCGCAGCAGCTGGAACAGGTCCCCGGCACGGGACAGATTGCCGGCGGCCTCAGGGGCGGGTTCGGCGCCGGGGGACGTACTCATGAGTAAGTGATAGCACGAACCTCTTATGCATGTCACGCCCGAAAAGTTTGTAACCCGGTTTGCAACTTTTGCTTGACGATCGGCAAAAGTGGTTCTAGCTTTGGGTGTGAGGCAGATCACTGGACGCTGTGGCCTCACGAGCAAACAGCGATTCAGCGATTACAAAGGGGTATCGAAGGTGTCGAGCCAGCCAGAAACAGCCTTGCCGCCACTGGGCGTCGGGATCCTGGGGTCCGGTCCCGTGACGCAGGCGATCCACTTGCCATCCCTGGCGCGGCTCCGGGACATCCTTGAGGTCCGGCACGTCATGGACGTGGACCCCGTCGTCGCGGAGTCCGTGGCGTCCCGGGTGGGGGCACGCTTCAGCACCACGGTGGAGGAACTGCTCGCCGACCCCGCCGTCGACGTCGTCGCCATTTGCAGCCCGCACCAGTTCCACGCCGCGCAGGTGATTGCAGCCTGCCGGGCAGGCAAGAAAGCGGTCCTGTGCGAGAAGCCCTTCGCGATGAACGGGGAAGAAGCCGCGGCCATCTCGGCGGTCTCCGCCGAAACCGGGGTGCCCATCATTGTCGGCGCCATGCACACCTTCGACCCGGGCTGGCTCGCCGCAGAGTCCGCCTGGGGTGACCTGCCCGGGCAGGTCCACACCGTACGGTCATCCATCGTCCTGCCGCCCAATCCGCGGTTCGAGGACTTCGCCACCGAAATCGTGGGCCGCGTTCCCGCCCCGTCCCGCGGGCCCCTGGACGACGCAGCGATCCGGGCCATGATCACCGGCGGCGTGATGGGCCTGGCCATCCACGATCTGCCCCTCGTGCGCAGGTTCGTGCCGGACTTCGCCGCCGTCGAAGTCCTGCACGCGGAGACCGTGAGGCCCTTCGGCTACCTGATTTCACTCCGGGCCGGAGCGGTGACCATTGAACTCCGGGCCGCAATGAACAGCACCTGGGAACCGGCGTGGACCTTCGAGGCGATCGGCGACGACGCCAGCCTCAGCATCGACTTCACCCCCTCGTATGTCCACGCCGGGTCCGCCACCGCGCGGATCCGCCGGTCCGGCACGACGACGGTCCTCGGCCCGTTCGGCCACAACGGCTATGAAGGCGAATGGCGCCGGCTCGCCGACATCGCCCGCGGCACCGGGACCGCGCCCGGCGCGGACACCCTGCTCCACGACCTGGAGTTTGCCCTCGCCATTGCCAGCGCCGCCGCCGACAGCGCCACCAACCCGGCAACAGCACCCGCACCCGCACCCGAGGAGTCCATGGCATGAGCACCGTACTCTCCGTCCAGACCACTCCCGCGGCGGAAACCGCAGGCGCCGTCGCCGCCGTCATCGCGTCCCTTCCTGTCTCCTTCGCCCCGGCAACAGCCACCCCCGATGTCACCGCCGTGGCAGGCCACGCGGGCTGGACCCGCCGGGCCGCCGAGGCGATCCTGGCAGGGTCCCGCGGGGTCGTCGTGTCTGACCCGGCCGCCGAGGACACCGGCGCCCTGGCAGCCACCGCAAACGCGGGGGGCGCCGTGGTCGTCCTGGATCAGCGGTGGGCGGGAAACCCGGCCCTCGCCGCCTCCCACGACGCCGCCCACGCAATGATCGCCACCGCCCTGCAAGACTGCGTCCTGCTGGACTCAGTTGCCTACGGCGCGCCGGGTGACGATCCTCTGGTGCTGCTGGCGGACCAGCTGGCCGCGGTCCTGCAGGCCGGCGTCGACCTCGACGGTCTCAGGGTCGTCCAGCGCAGCGACCACGGCTACACGCTCGTCGGGAGACTGGCCAATGGCGCTCCCGCAGCCCTGCAGGGAATCACCACCGCATCCGTCCCGGCAACCGCGACCATCTCCATCCTCACCTCCACCGGCCGGGTGGACATCACCCTGCCGGACCCCTCTGCGGCCTGGCCCGCGGAGGTCCGATCGGTCACCGCGGCCGGGGCAGCGTCCCTTCCCACGATCTTCGAATCCGCCCACCGGCACAGCTGGCGGCGGATCCGCCAGCTGCTCCAGGCGGGCGGACCGTGCAACGACCTGCAGCGCTTCGGCGCCCTCACCTTGCTCATCGCCCGCCTCAACGCCTAACCCGCTCCACCGCAACACCAGCACCAGATTCCGCATCAACTCAATGTCGAGATGGACCGGCAAGCAACAGCCGGATCCTGAAAGGAAGTAATCGTGACCATTAAGTCCTCCGTAACATCCACCGCCTTCTCCCGCCGAGGGTTCCTGGGCTTCACCGCCGCCGCGGCCTCCGCGCCGCTGCTCGCCGCCTGCGGCGGCGGCTCCGCCTCAAAGAGCTCGGCGACCGGCGTCGTCAAGTTCTGGGACATGCCCTGGGCCACGCCGGCCTACAATGAGGCGGCCAAAGGTATTGCGGAGGGCTACGCACCCGCCTCGGGGAACCTCAAGGCCAGCTACCAGACCATCCAGTGGAACAACTTCTACCAGACCTTCTCCTCGGCGATCGCGTCCAAGACCGGGCCCGCGGTGTCCACCGGCGGCGGGTTCCAGGCCTTCCAGTTTGAGCAGCAGGGCCAGATCGCGTACGCAGACAAGGTCATTGACAAGCTGAAGGAGAACGGCCAGTTCGACGACTTTCTGCCGGGCGTCCTGGAGCCTTTCAAGTCCGCTAAGGGCTACGTGGCAGTCCCGTGGCAGCTGGACATGCGGGTGTTCTGGTACCGCAAGTCCCTCTTTGACCAGGCCGGCGTCGGACTCCCCACCGACTGGCCTTCCCTCCTGGAAGCCGGCAAAGCGCTGAAGAAGATCGGCGCCTTCGGCTTTACCACCGGCGCGGGCGCAGGCAACAACTACGGCAACCACTCCATGATCATGATGATGGTCAACAACGGCGGCGGCGTCTTCACCAAGGACGGCGAACTGGACCTGATGAACGACCGCAACGTGGAGGCCATTGAATTCATCCTCGAAATGGTCTCCAACGGCATCGTCGATCCCGCCGCGGTCAGCTACACCACCGACAACATGTCGGCGCAGTGGAAGGACAAAAAAGCCGGGTTTGGGCTGTTCCAGGTGAACGTTCCGAAGCGCGTCGGTGACACTTCGGGCGACTTGCTGGTCGCGGACCCCATCACCGGCCCGCACGGCGACAAGGCCACCATCGTCTTCCCGAACAACATCATGATGTACACGAACACTCCGTCGCAGGAAGCGTCCGAGGCTTTCCTGGTGTACTACCTGGGCCAGCTCAAGGAACTGTGGCGCCAGAAGCTGATGTCCGCCCTGCCCGTCTTCAAGTCGATCACGGAGATCCCCGAGTTCGCCGATGATCCCAACAACGTCAAGATCGTCAAGGACTGGCAGCCCATCGCCAAGACCTTCGCCTCCCAGGGCAACACCCTCAACGCCAACCTCGCGGCCCTTGACGGCGGCCAGGCCCTGAACCAGTTCACCCAGACCATTCTCACCGGCCAGTCCGACGCCAAGTCCGCCCTGCAGGCCTTCGAGTCCAGCCTCAAGTCCGTCATTAAGAAGTAAGCGGTCCTTTCCATGGCACTGACTACAGCTGAACCCGGCCTCAGCCGGGCCCGCCGGGGCGTTGCCCCCGGCGGGCCCGGAGGCACCGCAAACCGCAAGAGCAAGCTCAGCGCGCAGACCAGCCGGACATTCTTCTGGCTCCTGCTGCCCTCAGTCATCCTGCTCGTCCTTATCCACGGCTACCCCCTCATCCATGCCGGAGTGCAGGCCACGCACGACGGTTCCCTGATCGAGACCGGCAACTTCGTTGGCGGGGAGAACTTCTCCACGGTCCTGTCCTCACCGGCGTTCTGGAAAGCGGCACAGTTCACCCTGCTCTTCACCATCGTCGGCGTGTTCGGTTCGTGGCTGGTCGGCCTGGGCCTGGCCCTGCTACTCCGGACGAAGATCCCTGCCGGCGGCACCTTCAAAGTCCTGCTGCTCCTGCCCTGGGTCGTACCCATCGTGGTCTCCTCCACAGCGTGGAACTGGCTGGTCGCCACCCCGGACAGCCTGATCCCGTCCCTGTTCCGGAACCTCGGCCTGGGAACGCCGCTGTTCCTGGCCGATCCCACCCTCGCGGCCATCACTGTGATGGTGTTCAAAGTCTGGGTCAGCTTCCCGTTCATGATGATGATGATCTCCGCTGCCCTGGCCTCCGTGGACACCACGGTCTACGAGGCGGCGAGCATGGACGGCGCCACCCCCTGGCAGCAGTTCAGCCAGATCACCCTCCCGCTGATCGCCCGCTCCACCTACATCAGCTGGATCCTCATGACCATCTTCTGTGTCAACGACTTCCCCACGATCTACCTGCTCACCGGCGGCGGACCGGTCAGCGCCACTACCTCCCTGGTGGTCCTGGCCTACCGCACGGTCTTCCAGGACTTCGCCACCGGCCCCGGCGTGGCCATCGCCTTCCTCATGACCATGACCCTGGTGGTCATCTCCGTCCTCCTGTACCGCCAGATCCGAAAGTCGAGTGTCGAATAATGAGCGCAGCAGTCCACGCCCATCCCGCGTCCGGCCCCGTCCTCGGCGTCGACGGCCCGGCCAGGAACCGCCGCGTCCTGTCCGAAGCGGGCCACCGCGGCCAATGGTGGAGGTTCGTTGCGATCCTGGCCATTACCGCGGTAGTCCTCGTCCCCATCATGGTCACCGTGGTGCTGGCCTTCACCCCCGGCCCCACGAGCACCGCCACGGGACCGACCTTCGAGAACCTTGCCAACGTGTTCTCCGGAACCCTCGCTGCCACCTGGCTGCAGAACAGCCTCATCACCACCCTCGCCACCGTCACGGTCTCGGTGGCCGTCGCCGCCCCCGCGGGGTACGTCCTCTCCCGCGGCCGCAGCAAGGCGGTCTCCGGCTACTCCCTGCTGCTGTTCGTCATGCAGTCCCTTCCCATCATCACCTCGGTGGTTCCGCTGTTCATCCTCTTCGCCGGCATGGGCCTGGTGGACAACCTGCTTGGCATCACCATCATTTACGTGGGCTCCACGATGACCGTGGCCACCTGGATGATGGCTGCCTACTTCGATTCCATCCCCATCAGCCTCGAAGAAGCCTCCTGGATCGACGGCTGCTCGGTGTTCGGATCCTTCACCAAAGTGGTCCTCCGCAACAGCCTGCCTGGCATCCTTTCCACAGCGATCTTCGCCTTCCTGCTGGCCTGGAACGACTACCTCGTGGCCATCGTTTTCCTCCGTTCCAACGAGGTCTTCACCCTTCCCATGGGTGTCCAGTCTTTCTTCCAGCAGAACGCCACCGACTGGACTTCCGTCATGGCCCTCGCCGTGGTCATGATGCTCCCGCCCATCATCGTCTTCGCCACCCTGAACAAGTACTTCAGCGTCGGCGGCATCGGCGGATCCCTCGCCGGCCGCTAGGCCTCCAGCCCCCGACGTCGGCCGGCCGGCAGCCGGGACGCACACCCACTTGAGCACAAACCGACTCCCGCAAAGGAACGCAATGTCTTACTCACTCCAGCTGTACACCCTCCGCAACGCCATCCAGGAAGACCTGCCCGGCACCATCAAGAAGGTGGCCGACATCGGCTTCACCCAGGTTGAGCCTTACAACTTCGTGGCCACGGCCAAGGAACTGGGCGCGGCCCTCAAGGAGAACGGCCTCACCGCACCGTCCGGCCACGCCCCCCTGCTCAGCCAGGACCAGGACGAAATCTTCGCCGCGGCCAAGGACCTCGGCATCACCACGGTGATCGACCCCTACCTCCCGGCCGAGCACTGGCAGTC
>DASWAW010000278.1:0-6426 GCA_036390955.1 Arthrobacter sp. | reverse complement strand
TTCGACAATGGCTGTCTGGTCCACACTTGAGAATGTTTCACGTGAAACCGAGGTCAAGGGAGACTCCGGAAACTTGTATCGCAGCATCAAGCGCGCGGTGCGCACGCAGAAGAAGCTCCGCGTCATGCGAGAGTCCCTTTTGTCGACCCAGTTTCGGGGTGCCGAAGCTGCCAGTTGAACACAGTCGGGCCCGGCTTTCACGCTCCGGGAGAGTGCATCTCCTGGCATCACTCTGGGATTCCCAACTTTGCCTGCCGCCGCGCAGTACGTCTGCACCGGGAATCACATCCACATCCTTGCATTTGGTTTCAGCGAAAATGTTTCACGTGAAACACCGGCCTTGCTCCCCATCAGGGGTATCCCCGCTATCGGGAAAGTCCGTTCCGCCGTGGTGCACTCATCCCGCTCAACCGCGGTTGTGCACCCCAAAACCGATAGACATAGGTTGCACCGGGCTGCGATGAAGGGGCGTAGGCCGGCCACTTAGGGCTCCCAGCGGACCGATCGGGTGGATGAAGGTGCGCCCGTCCGCCGAAGCGATAAGTGGGCGATCCGTTTGCTCTTCCCAATGCTTGTGGCGCAAATAGCCGAGATTGAGTAGCTGTACGGGCTGCATAAGCACAGAGGTTGGGATATCTGGGTCGCTGAACTCCAGGAGTCTCGGCACTGGCGGGTATGGATCCCAAACGATAGCCCGGAGGACGGATCACCGTCCCTGTGTTTGTTACTGTGCGTGTGCTTAGGCCAGGATGCAGGCGACCGTATGGGACTGCCCCAGCGGAGACCCAAAAGGCCGGTGAAACCACGCCGCGCTCCGAGCCCAGCGTCCGGCAGCCACCGGGATCGCCTGGCACTTCACTATCCATTCACCAACAGGAAAGGGGTCCGTTTCACGTGAAACGGACCCCTTGGAAACTGCGGTGCTGGGCTAGCTGGGTGCCCCCGGTGAAAGCACATCCATGATCCGGTTGAGGTCCTCCACGCTCGCAAACTCGATGCTTACACGTCCCTTGCGGGCGCCCAGCGAAATCTTGACGTTGGTATCGAGCCGGTCTGAGAGTGAGGACGCCAGATAATCCAGGCGTTCGTGGCGCGCGCCGGGGCGCGGAATATTGTTCTTCGGCGTCGCAGTTGGGTTCTGATAAAGAGTGACGGCTTCTTCAGTGGCGCGCACTGACATGCCTTCGGCGACGATCTTCTGGGCCAGGCGTTCCATGGCCGCAGCATCGGGGAGAGCGAGGAGGGCCCGGGCATGGCCGGCCGAGATGACACTGGCGGCTACACGGCGCTGTACCAGCGGCGGAAGCTTCAGCAGCCGGAGCGTGTTGGACACCTGCGGGCGTGAGCGTCCGATCCGGTCGGCGAGCTGTTCGTGGGTGGTGCCGAAGTCCTCCAGCAATTGCTGGTACGCGGCGGCCTCTTCGAGCGGGTTCAGCTGACTGCGGTGCAGGTTCTCCAGCAGGGCATCGCGGAGGAGGTCATCATCGGTGGTGTCACGGACAATTGCGGGGATGGTCTGGAGTCCGGCGGCCTGGACTGCCCGCCAGCGACGCTCTCCCATGACCAGCTCGTAGGGCTCTCCACCTTCTTCGGTTGAAGTGCGGACAACAATTGGCTGGAGGACACCGATTTCGCGCACCGAGTGTACAAGCTCGGCCATGTCGTCCTCATCGAAGACGGAACGCGGCTGTTTGCGGTTGGGGTGGATGTCGGTGACCAGGATTTCCGCAAAGCGGACACCCGGCACCTCCACGAGTTCCACTCCCTGGTCTTCCTCGACGGAAACAGCCGGGGTCTCTTCGTCACCCGGCTTCGGCGTGGCGGACGTCGGTGCCGCAGTCGTGCCCGTTCCCTTGGGGGCGGGGGACTTCCGTGCCGGTGCCTTCTTAGCCCCGGGAGCTGTTGCTGCGTGCGCGGCTTCGGGAACGGCTTCGGGACTGTCAGCCGCAGTGGCCGATGACGTCGCCTGCGACGCTGCAGCCTCTTCCTCGGCGGTGGCTGTGCTGGCCTCGTCCGTTGCCGGCACCTCGGCGAGAGGTGTCCGCTTCCGGGCTTCAGGAAAGAAAAGATCCACGGGGCGGGACGGCGCTGAACCGTTTCCGGAGGCCGCGGCGGAACTTGGAATGAGTGCCCCAAGTCCACGGCCGAGGCCGCGTCGCTTATCGCTCATGGATAAATCCCTCCATTGGAAGAGCCGCGCATCACCGGGCTCTAGCTAGTGCAATTCTTGAAAAGATTCTAACGTTCCGCGATTTCGGCAGCGGCTTCCAGATAGGACAGGGCCCCGCTGGACGAAGGATCGTAGGTCATCACGGTCTGCTGGTAGCTGGGGGCCTCAGAAATTCGCACCGAGCGGGGGACCACAGCGCCGAGGACCTGTTCCGGGAAGTGTTCGCGAACCTCGGCCGCGACCTGGGCAGCAAGGTTGGTGCGGCCGTCGTACATGGTCAAAAGGATGGTCGAGACAACCAGATCAGCATTCAAGTGCTTCTGGATCATCTCAATGTTCTTCAGCAACTGGCTCAGTCCCTCGAGTGCGTAGTATTCGCACTGAATCGGAATGAGCACCTCGTTGGCGGCGCAGAACGCGTTAACGGTCAGCAGCCCCAGGCTCGGCGGGCAGTCAATGAAGATGTAGTCCAGCCGCTCTTCGCCATTCTTGGCCCGCTCCTTGGAGTAGACATCAATCGCGCGCCGCAGGCGCTGCTCGCGGGCAACGAGGCTGACAAGCTCGATCTCGGCACCGGCAAGGTGGATGGTGGCGGGTGCGCAGATCAGCTTGGCGATGTCCGGGCACGGTGCCACGACGTCTTTCAACGGAATGTCATTGATAAGAACGTCGTAAATGCTGTCGACGTCGGCGTGGTGGTCGATTCCCAGCGCGGTCGAGGCGTTCCCCTGCGGATCAATGTCGATGACCAGCACGTTCAGGCCTGCGGCGGCGAGGGCGGCAGCAATGTTGACCGTTGTGGTCGTCTTGCCGACTCCGCCTTTCTGGTTCGAGACGGTGAAGATCCGGGTCTTTTCCGGCTTCGGAAGTTCACGACCCAGAAGACGTTCGCGACGCTTGTTTTCATGGGCGAGCTCACGGGCGATGGGGCTGGAGTCATCAATGGAGTCCAGGACGTTCGCACTGGCGGCAACAGATGTTTCACGTGAAACATTCGCCATTCCGGTGCTCTTGGCAACCGATGACGGGTGCTTGCCGGAGAAATCACGAGCGACGGCGGCAGGCGCAACGAAGGCCCGTGCGGACCCCAGGGACACAAACGGGGGAATCCGTCGTGTGGAGGCTTCGCTACTGGTCACTGTGACACACTCACTCTCGTTCGGCTCTTGCTGCCGGTTACTAGCCTAACCTCTTACCCTTGGAGTCCGAGGGCACCGGGCTGAGGCTAGACAATCTTTTGAGGCTTATTCACAACGATTCGGACAACGGTTGTGGGTTCTTCGAGCAGGTCTTCGCCCACCAGCACCACGGAGGTCTGGGTGCCGCCAAGCTTGCGGATCACCTTGGCCGCCTTTTCAATTTCCTCACCGGCGCTTCGTCCCTTAATGGCGACAACTTCACCCTTGCCCGCCAACAGCGGAATGGTCAGCCCGGCAAGATTCGACAGCGCTGACACGGCACGGGCCGTGACAACATCGGCTTTCACCATACCAACGGCGAGTTCCGCGCGGGTGCGCATGACCGTGACATTGTCCAGACCGAGGTCGTCCACGACTTCCTGGAGCCAGATAACACGGCGTTCCAGGGGCTCGATCAGGGTGAGCTCCAGGTCGGGCCGGGCAATGGCCAGGCAAAGGCCCGGCAGGCCGGCGCCGCTGCCGACGTCGGCCACATGGCTTCCCTTGGCGATCTGGCTCTCGATCACGGCGCAATTGAGCACGTGCCGGCTCCACAGCCGGGGAATCTCGCGCGGACCTATCAGGCCCCGCTCCGTCCCGGACGTCGCCAGGTGCTCCACGTAACGTTTTGCCAGGTCCAGGCGGTCCCCGAAGATCGTCTGAGCTGCCTTCAATTCGGCGGCGGTAATTTCAACCATCAAGCTGTCCGCAGGATTCAATCTGCGGAAACCACGATGTGGCGGTCCGCGCCTTCGCCTTCGGACTCGCTGACGAGGCCCAGTTCGGCGACGGCGTCGTGCACGATCTTCCGCTCGTAGGCGCTCATGGGCGCCAGCGCCACGGCTTCGCCGGACTCCTTAACGGATTCGACGGCGTCTTCCGCAAGCTTCTGCAGCTCGCCGGCGCGCTCGGAGCGGTAGCCATTGATGTCCAGCACCAGACGGGACCGGCTTTCCGTTGCGGACAGCACAGCCAGTCGCGTCAGTTCCTGAAGGGCTTCAAGGACTTCGCCGTCCTTGCCTACCAGGTTCTCCAGACCCGCTGCTTCTTCCTCAGCGACGATCGAGATGTAGGTGCGGCCGTTCCGAACTTCGATGTCGATGTCGCCGTCGATGTCGGCGATGTCCAGCAGTTCTTCGAGGTAGTCCGCGGCGACGTCACCCTCTTCTTCCAGGCGGCTGGCGGAGCTCCCCTTGTCCTCCGAGCCGTCCGCACCTTCGTCAGTGTCCTGCTCGGCATCCTGGACTGCACTCAGGACTTCATCCTGGTCTTCGATGGCTTCAGTGGAAATAGCGTGGTCGGTGCTCTCGGCAGACATTACTTCCTCTTCCTGTTCTTGCGTTGTGGCTGGACGCGCTGGTTCTTGGCCACCAGGGCTGCAGCGGCTGCAGCTTCGGCTGCCTCGGCCTCGGCCTTTTTGGCGCCCGAGAGCGGCAGGGCGGGCAGGCCCTTGGCGGCACGGCGCTCAGCCAGGGCCTTGGCGGCGGGCGAACCCGGCGTCGGCATGCGGCGGATGACGAAGAACTGCTGCGCCATCGTCCAGAGGTTGGTGGTGGTCCAGTAGATCAGGACGCCGATGGGGAAGTTGATGCCGCCCACACCGAAGACAATCGGCAGGACGTAAAGCATCATCTTCTGCTGCTTCATGAACGGGCTGGCCATGGCCTCTTCGGACATGTTCTTGGCCATGATCTGCTTCTGCGTGATGAACTGCGAGGCCGTCATGGCCAGAATCATCACAATCGAGAGAATCCACACAGCAACGACGTTTCCGCCCTCGGGCGTGCCGTGCAGCAGGGTGGCGGACAGAGGAGCACCAAAAATGCTCGACTCGTCGAACTGCACCACCTGTTCGTGGCTCATTGCCCCGATGCTCTTGCCGCTGGTGGCCGCCGTCGTGATCCCGGAAAGAACCTGGAAGAGCGCGAAGAAGAACGGCATCTGGATCAGCATGGGCAGGCAGGCCGAGAATGGATTGGTGCCGTGCTTCTTGTACATGGCCATCTGTTCCTGGGCCATGGCCTGGCGGGACAGCTGGTCGGTTTTGCCCTTGTACTTGTCCTGAAGCTTCTTCAGATCGGGCTGCAGCAGCTGCATGCCACGCTGCGCCTTGATCTGCTTGACGAAGACGGGGATCAGGGCGGCACGGATCACCAGCACCAGCCCGATGATGGACAGGGTCCACGTCCAGCCATTGGCGGCGGGCATGCCGATGGCGCTCAGGCCATCGTGGAAGACCACCATAATGGCGGACACAAGCCACTTGAACGGAAACATGATTGTTTCAAAGAAGTCCATACGATATCCCTATTCGTTAGGCCGCAGCGCGGCCTTCTCCATCAGTCTGAGCAGCCAGGTACTTGTCCGGATTGTTCAGCACAACAATTGTGGGGGTGCGGTCTGCGGGCCACTCGCATTTACCGGCGGGGACATGGTCCACGCCGCCGGCATTCCAGGGATGGCAGCGCAACAGTCGCTTGGCCGCCAGCCAGCTCCCTTTCACCGCGCCGTGGACCGTGATCGCCTCAAGGGCATAGGCCGAGCAGCTCGGGAAGAAGCGGCAAACCTGGCCGTACAACGGTGAAATCACCTTGCGGTACGCCAGAAGCAACAGGATGAGGATATTTCGGGGCAAGTTCCAGACTGCCCGGCCCAGCCATGCTGTTGCGGATTTTGCAGGAGGGACGACGGCGGCAGTTGAGTTACGCACGCGGGGTCCCTTCCTGTGTTGTCTCGTAAGAAACTGAAGAAGCAGCCTTCGGAAGGCGGCTGCCCAGCCGTTTCATATTGTTTTCCAAGGCGGCGTCATAGTCGGAGCGCAACTGGTCCCAGCTGGCACCGGCCGCGGCAGGCAAAGCCCGAACCACGATCGCGAACCCGCTGCCGTATTTCTGCAACGACATGGCGCCGACTTCTCTCAGTCTTCTCTTAACGAGATTCCTGACAACAGCGTTCCCGACACTCTTGGAAACGATGAATCCGATCCGGCTTGGTTCATCGGCAGCGAGGGCTGCCGTATATAACACTACGTTCCGGCGTCCATTGCGGACACCGGAACGTACAGTTGTTGAAAAATCG
>DASWAW010000277.1:0-26508 GCA_036390955.1 Arthrobacter sp. | reverse complement strand
AGCCCGGCGGTCCCCGGAGGGGCGGCCCCGCGGGCCGCCGAGGGGCGACGCGGGGCCGGCAAAAGTGCCGGTAGTCATACACCGCCGGGTAGGTGCTGATACATAGGGGGGTATATCATGGAAATTCACACTGTGAATCCGGAGGAACAAATGGAACTCGATCCCGCCGACATGAAGCCCGTCATCAATCGGCTGCGCCGCGCCCAGGGACAGCTTGCCGCCGTCACCCGGATGATCGAAGAGGGCCGCGACTGCAAGAGCGTCGTCACCCAGCTCGCGGCTGTTTCCAGCGCGCTCGACAAGGCCGGATTCTCGATCATCGCCACCGGCCTGCAGCAGTGCATGCAGCAGGAGGACCCCAGCCTGGACCGGGCCGAACTCGAGAAGCTCTTCCTCTCGCTCGCCTGACCCCCGCCTGACCCCCTCGCCTGGGCCACGCCTGCGCCGCGCCGCGCCGGGCGGCCCTCCGCCGATCAGGCCGGACGGTCCGCCAGGACATAGGCCCTGAGGTCATCCATGGTCTGCTGCATGTGCGCGTCCATGGCGTCCCGGGCCAGATGCGGGTCCCGCGTGGACAGCGCATCCGCAATCTTCTGGTGATGGCCGATCGCGTGCGCCTGGATCTCGCGCACCTCGGAGGTCTGGGTCCGCCGCCGTTCCAGCACGCGGTGCAGCGGCGCGAACAGGACGGCCACGAAGACATTCTCCGCAGCGCGGAGGATGAGGTCGTGGAACGCAAGGTCCGCTGCCACAAACGCGGCAACGTCGTTTTTTTCATGTGCCACGCGCATCGCGTCCAGCTCCCCGTAGAGGGTCTTGAGCTCCGAGTCGCTGATCCGGCCGGCCGCCAGCTCGCAGGCACCCGACTCCAGCATCCGGCGCAGCTCGATCAGCTGGACGGCGGCGGCGGCATCGTCCTTTCCCTCCGAGGCTGCCCTCAGGACGGCCTCCAGGGACGCCCACCGGCTCAGCGGGTTCACGAAGGTGCCGCGGCCGCGCTCCACGCTGAGGATCTGCTGGGCCTCAAGGGTCTTCATCGCCTCGCGGACCGTCATGCGGCTGACCTCGTGGCGGGCGCTCAGTTCAAGCTCGCCGGGGACCGCTGATCCGGGCGGGAATTCGCCGGCAATGATGCGGTCCAGCAGTTCGTCGGCCACGACGCCGACCAACGATTTCCTAGCCAATTTTCCCCATTCGCCGTCGCGGAGTTGCCTGATTGACAAGTCTACTTGCGCGTCTTTGTGCCGTATGCCACACTAGCATTCAAATGTTAGATGTCAGACATCTTACAAATCACGTTCGCAGCAGAGTTCCCACAATGGAGTGCAAGTGCCTTTTGAATCAGAGCTTTTTGAAGCAGATGTGCTGGCCGCCTTCCCGGCGGAGGTCCGGATTCCCGCACAGACCGTCGCCGCGGCCCTCGAGGCCGCCGCTGAGTTGTCCCCCCGGATCCTGGTGGTGCTCGACGACGACCCGACGGGTACGCAGTCCGTCGCGGACCTGCCGGTCCTGACCCGCTGGGATGTCGCCGACTTCACCTGGGCCTTTACCCACCGCGTCAACGGCCGCCGCCCGGACGCCGTGTACGTCCTGACCAACTCCCGGAGCCTTGACCCCGCCGAGGCTGCCGCCCGTAACGAAGAGGTGGTCCGGAACGCCCTCGCGGCCGCCGCGCTCGAAAGCGGCGGTGCCGGCAGTGCCGGTTCCAGCCTGCGGCTGGGGTTCGTCAGCCGCAGCGACTCCACCCTCCGCGGCCACTACCCGCTGGAACCGGACACGATTGCGGCGACCATAGCCGCCGTCAGCGGCGAGGCGACGGACGGCGTCGTGATCGTCCCCGCATTCCCCGACGCCGGCCGCGTCACGATCGGCGGCGTGCATTTCATGCGCGGCACCGGCGAGGACGCCGGGAAGCTCACCCCGGTGGCTGAGACCGAATTCGCCAAGGACGCGAGCTTCGGCTTCGCCAACTCCGAACTGGCCAAGTACGTGGAAGAGAAGTCCCAGGGCCGCTTCCCGGCGGATTCGGTGATCGTGCTGACCCTGGACGTCATCCGTGCTGCCGGCCCGGACGGGGACCCCCAGGTCTCGGCGAAGGCCATCGCAGACGCCATCGATGCCGCCACCGGCTCCACCCCGATCGTGGCCGACATCGTGACCGAAAACGACCTCCGGGCCCTGGCCCTGGGCCTGCAGGAAGCGGAACGCCGCGGCAAAAAGCTGCTCTACCGGGTGGGCCCGCCGTTTGTCCGGGGCCGCATCGGCCAGGAAATCCGCGCCGAGCTCACCGGCGAGGAGGCCTACGCGGGCAACACGCCCTCCGACGCCGGCGGCCTGATCGTGGTCGGCTCGCACGTCGGTGTCACCACCCGCCAGCTCAAGGCCCTCGTCGAGCAGCACAGTGCCGCGCGGATTGTGGAAATCGACGTCGAAAAGCTGCTCGGCGGCAGTTCTGAAAGCTACCTGGACGAACTCGTGCGGAACGTCGTGGAGTCCCTGCACAGCGCCGACGTCATCCTCCACACGAGCCGGCTGCTCATCAAGGCGGACGACGCCGCCGAGAGCCTGCGGATCGCCCGCACGGTGTCCGCCGCCGTCGTCGCCGTGGTGAACCGGACCCTGAAGACCTTCCCGCCGCGTTTTGTGATCGCGAAGGGCGGCATCACGTCCTCGGACGTCGCCGCCCACGGCCTGGAAATCCGCCACGCCATTGTCCGCGGCCCCATGCTGCCGGGCATCGTCAGCCTGTGGGAGCCGGTGGACGGACCCGCGAAGGGCATCCCGTACATCGTCTTCGCCGGCAACGTCGGTGACGACCAGTCCCTGGCCGAGGTCACGCGCAAGCTCAGCAACACCTTCTGATCCCCACCTGCCCACTCCCAAAACCCCCATTTCAACGGAGAAAACCATGAACTACAAAGTCACCGTCCTCGGCCTGGGCGCCATGGGCCTGCCCATGGCCACCCGGCTGGCCACCCAGCTGACCGTCCACGGCTTCGACATCTCCGAACCGCGCCTGCGGCTCGCCGAAGACGCCGGGGTCCGCACGTTCCCCACCGCCCGCAAAGCGGCCGACGGCGCCGACGCCCTGCTGCTGGCCGTGCGCAACGGCGAGCAGCTCGACGACGTCCTCTTCGGCGCGAACGGTGTCGCCTCCGTGCTCAAGCCGGGCGCCGTCGTGATCCTCGGCAGCACCGTCGGCACCGACGCCATCCCCGCCACCGTCGCCCGGCTCGCGGAATTCGGCGTGGCCCTCGTGGACGCGCCGCTCTCCGGCGGACCCAAGCGCGCCGGCGAAGGCGACCTGCTGATCGTCGTCGGCGCCGAACCGGAGGCGCTGGAAGCGGCCCGCCCGGTCTTGGAGCTGCTCGCCTCCACGCTGACCGTTGTGGGGGACAAACCCGGCGACGGCCAGGCCCTCAAGACCGTCAACCAGCTGCTCTGCGGGATCCACATCGCCGCCGCGGCCGAGGCGATGGCCCTCGCGGACGCCCTCGGCCTGGACCAGGCCAAGACCCTCGCGGCCCTTGAAGCCGGCGCCGCCGGTTCATTCATGCTGTCCAACCGCGGGCCCCGCATCCTCGAGGCCTACTCCGAGGACGGCGCGGAGGTCCTCAGCCGTCTGGACATCTTCGTCAAGGACATGGGCATCGTCGGCAAGGCCACCCGGGCCGCCGGCCTCGCGGCCCCGGTGGCCGCCGCCGCCGAGCAGCTCTACCTCCTCGGCCAGGCCCAGGGCCTCGCCGCCGCCGATGACTCCGCCGTCATCAAGGTCGTCGCGCCCACGAAGCGCACCGCCTAGTTTCCCCGCAGCAACACCAGATTCCCCAAGCCCGACGACGGCGGATCCCCCCTCCGCCGTCGTCGTCGAAACACCCGCTCACTGGCCACAGTGACGTCAAAGGAGACACCCCCACATGAATGCCCTGCTCAATTCCCTGATGGTGCGCGCGGCCGACGCGCCCGTCATCAAGCCGGCCGTGGAGCTGGGAACTCCGCTGCTGCTGACCATCGCGGTTGCCGGCGTCGCCCTGCTGCTGCTGATGATCATCCGCTTCAAGATCCAGGCCTTCGTGGCCCTGCTGACCGTCAGCGTCCTGGTGGCCGTGGCCGCGCAGATTCCGCTCAAAGACGTCTTCACCGTGGTGGCCAACGGCGTCGGAAGCACCATGGGCAAGGTTGCCCTCCTGATCGCCCTCGGCGCGATCCTGGGCCGGATGATCGAGGTCTCCGGCGGCGTGCAGTCCCTCGCCGACCACTTCACCGCCAGGCTCGGTGCCCGGCGGGTGGCCGTGGCCCTCACCGCCGTCGGCTTCCTCGTCGCGATCCCGGTGTTCTTCGAAGTCGGCATCATCGTCCTGGTGCCGATCGTCTACGCCTTCGCCAAGATCGCCAACGTCCACCCGGTGAAGTTCGGACTGCCCATGGCCGGCATCATGCTGGCCATCCACGTCGCCGTTCCGCCGCACCCGGGGATCGTTGCCGGTGCCGGCGTGCTCGGCGCCGACATCGGACTCATCGCACTGATCTCACTGGCGATTTGTGTCCCGCTCGGCTTCCTGTCCTACTGGGTCGCGTCCATCATGAACCGCAAGGACTACGAACTCCTGCCCGCTGTCAAAAAGCAGGTTGACGAGTTCGGCTCCGCCTCGCTGGTCCGTGTTGGGCACGAGGGCCCGGGCAGCAAAGCCATGGCCCCGCCCCGCCCCGGCCTCATCATCTTCCTCATCGCCACCCCGATCGCGCTGATCCTCCTGGGCACTGTCGGCACCCTGGTGATCGACAAGAACAACTTCTGGTACGGCGTCGCTGCCTTCGTTGGCAACCCGGTCTTCGCCCTCCTGGTGGCCGTCGCGCTCTCCTTCTTCCTCCTGGCCGTCCGCCGCCAGTGGTCGCTGACGGAAACCGGCGAAATTTTCGAAGGCGCGCTGCCCCCGATCGCCTCCATCCTCATGGTGGTTGCCGCCGGCGGCGTCTTTGGCAGCGTCCTGCAGGTGAGCGGCATCGGCAAGGCGCTCTCCGAATCCCTCGACACGCTCGGCGTGCCGCTGCTGCTGCTGGGCTTCATCATCTCGCTCGCCCTCCGCGCCGCCCAGGGCTCGGCCACAGTTGCGATCGTCACCACGGCCGGCCTGCTCTCCTCCGCCGTTGCTGGCGGCGGCTACACCCCGGCCCAGATTGCCGTGATCGTGATCGCCATCGGCTTCGGCGCGCTCGGCCTGTCCCACGTGACCGACGCCGGCTTCTGGGTGGTCGTCCGATACTACGGACTGAGCGTCGCCGACGGCCTCAGGACCTGGACCGTCCTCACCACCGTGCTCGGGCTGGCGGGCTTCGCCCTGACGTTCGTGGCCTGGATGCTGGTGGGAGGCCTGAGCGCCTGATGCGTACCCGACTCGACACCCTGGTCAGTGCCGCCCTCCAGCAGGGATCAGCCGTTCCGGCCTTCACCTGCTACGACTTCACCACCGCGCTCGCCGTGGTGGGGGCTGCCGAAGCGGCCGGCCGCGGCGCCATCCTGCTCGTCGCGCCGAAGACCGCGGCCACGCCCAACGGGCTCCGGCTGATCGCGGCGCTGCGCGGCCTCGCCGACGGCGCGAGCGTTCCGGTTGCCGTGCAGCTGGACCACGCCTCGGACCTCGGTGTGATTGCCGGTGCCGTCGACGCCGGCGCGGATTCCGTTCTGGTGGACGGATCGTCGCTGGACTATGAGGACAACATCGCCCTGGTCCGGGCGGCGCGCGCCCTGCTTGACGCCGCCGGAACGGACACCGTGATCGAGGCGGAACTTGGCGGTCTCGCCGGCGATGAGGACAGGGCGTTCGGATCCGACGCCGTGGGCAGCGCCCCGGCGGCCGGCATGGCCGGGCTCACCGACTCCGCCCAGGTGGAGGACTTTGTGGCCCGGACCGGTGCCCAGCTGCTCGCCGTCGCGGTAGGCAACGTCCACGGAAAGTACCAGGGGGAGCCGGAACTGCGGTGGGATGTGCTGCAGGACATCGCCGTGCGGACCCGGATACCCCTGGTGCTCCATGGCGCCTCGGGGATCCCCGCCGACGAGCTCGTCAAGGCTGCCGCCATGAACGTGGGCAAGGTCAACTTCAACACCGAGCTGCGTACCGGTGTCCTCGAAACCCTCGAGGCACGCACGGCGGCGCACCGGAGAGATGGCGAGAACCTGCAGGGCCTGCTGGCCGACTGGGACGCCTCCGCCGGGGCCTTCGCCGCCACGGCCCTGGCGACGCTCTCACGCTGAGCCAACTGGCGGGGCCGGGGAACGGGGGAGGCTAGGATCAGACGATGACCCTGGCCTCCCTCGTTTTTGTGCTGCTGGCAGCCCTGCTGCACGTCTACATCTTCACGATGGAGTCCATTACCTGGACACGGCCGGCCACCTGGAAGCGGTTCAGCATCACCTCGCAGGCGGACGCGAACACCACCCGCACGCTGGCCTACAACCAGGGTTTCTATAACCTTTTCCTGGCCGCCGGGGCCCTGGCCGGCGCAGGAGCAGTCGCCCTGGGATACCCGGACGTCGGCTGGACCCTTGTCTTCAGCAGCTGCGGCTCCATGCTCCTTGCCGCGATCGTGCTCGCCCTCAGCGGCCGCAAGTACCTCCGCGCGGCCGCCACCCAGGGCGCGACGCCGCTGCTCGCCGTCGTTCTCGGGGTGCTGGGGCTGCTGGCCGGCTGACAATGCCCGCCGGACGTCCAGGCTCAGGGGGCCGGCATCACAGTCCGGGACCGACGGCACTGGCCGCCGGCCCGGACAGGGCCGACAATGGGGGCAAACACAGCAGCGTTGACGCGCAACAGCCCGGACGGGTGCGTTGGCTGGTTCCTTAGGGGGCTCCATGGTTCCACGGCAGCGTGCAGGGGGCGGCCCGGCTCTGACGCCGGACCGCGACCTGGTGATCGATCTCGCCAGGTTCTTTTGCCTTGCGCTCGTGGTGGTGGCGCACACCATGATGGTCAGCCCCGTGCTGCACGCGGACGGCACCGTGACCTCCTACAACACCCTCGGCAACGAGAAGTGGTTCGAACCCGTGGTCTGGGTGCTGCAGGTCATGCCGCTCTTTTTTGTGGTCGGGGGCATCACCGGTCTGCAATCGTGGCGCCGCCTGCGCACCCGCGGCGGCAATACGTTCGACTTCATGCAGGCACGGATGCTGCGGCTCCTGCGCCCTGCCGCTGCCCTGCTCGCGATGATGTTCACCGGGCTCTGGGCGGCGCGGCTGGGCGGGGTGGACGCGCAGGTGATCCAGCTGCTGGTTTCCGGAGCCGGCATGCCCCTGTGGTTTCTGGCCGCCTATCTCGCGGCGCAGCTGAATCTACCGCTGCTGGCACGGCTGCACGCCCGTGGACCCTGGCTGACCCTGGCTGGCCTCACGTCGCTGGTGGTGGCGGTTGACTGCCTGCGGGGGACGGTGCCGGCGCTGGCGTACCTCAATATGGTCTTCCTGTGGTGCGCCGTGCAGCAGCTCGGATTCTTCCTCGCCGACGGCGGCCCGCTGGCACCCGGCCGCCCCGCGCTGGCGGGCATCATCGTGGGCAGCAACCTGCTCCTCGGGTTGCTGGTGTGGCTGGGGCTGTACTCCGGGAATATGCTCGTGAACCTCAACCCGCCCAACCTGACCCTGCTGCTGCTTGGATTCTCCCAGGCTGCCACCCTGCAGCTGTTCCGGCCGGGGCTGGCGAGGCTCGGGTCCCGGGTGCGGGTGCAGCGGTTCATTGGAGCGGCCGGACGGCGGTCGATGACCGTCTACCTCTGGCACCTGCCCCTCCTCGCTGCGATGTCCGGTGTGCTGATGCTGACTGACTTTCCGCAGCCGGCGGGAGGAACGGCCGCCTGGTGGTGGGGTCGGCCGCTCGTTTTGCTGGCCTTGATCGGGCTGCTGCTGCCGGTGCTGGCGCTCTTTGGCCGGCTCGAAGAACGCCCGACGTCGCCCGCCTCCGCCCCGTCCCGTCCGGCGGCTGCCGTGGTGCTGGCCGCCGTCGTCGTCTATGTCCCGGTGGTCGACGCAGCGCTCAACGGACTGACGCTGGGACTGCTCGGCGGGGGAGCGGCGTGTTTCGCGCTCGCCGTACTGCTGCTGGGGCGGATCCCGGCCCGGCTTGTGTCCGGTTCGGGTCCCGGCGGATCGGGCCCGCCATTGCCACGTCCGCCTTTAAGTGCCAATGTCGAACCATGACGGAGAACTCGGCAGCGACTGAAGACACATTCAGCCCGGACGTATCCACCACCCGGAATGATGAGCTGCACCGCTATGAGCTCCACGTTGCCGACAAGCTGGCCGTCCAGATCCGCTTCATCGACGAGCCGGGCCATGTGGACTTCATCCACACCGATACGGCGGAGCAATTCCAGGGCCAGGGGCTTGGCAAGGTGCTGGCCCACTTCGCGCTGGACGACGTTGTGGCGTCCGGTAAGCGGATCATCCCGAACTGCCCCTTCATGTACCGGTACCTGCGCAAGCATGACGCCTACAACCAGTACATCGACTGGCCGGAGCAGCCCCCCGCCGGAGCCTGAAATCCGGGCCGGCAGGGGCCGCCGCGTGCTGACCGGCGGCACCCGCTTGTGACCGGGGCAACAACCTCGTAAAGTTTGATCAGAGTTATGCAGTTGGCTCTTGGACGTGTCCCTTTGGAGAACCCCGTGAACCATAAACTGCGTGTACTTGTCCGTGTGGATGTCGATCCCGGACACGTGACCCTCGGAGTCACCGGCTGCCTCACCCAATCAGACTTCCCCGCGCTGCTGCACATCATGCGGCGTGCAGGCCGCCTCGGTGCCGGCACCGATGTCATCATCGACCTGCAGGGGTCGTCCCACCTGGACCCCGAGATTCTCCTGCAACTGAGGTCCATCGCCCACGACAGCACGGCAGCTGCCGGGCCCGGCACCGGCTCTCCTGCCAGGGAGCCGCTCCGCGTCACCCTTGCAGAACCCGCCGAGCTTCCGATCTGCCTGCTGCACGTCGGCGCCGACGGCGAAGTCCTCGCCGGCCTTCCCACGGGCCGTCCCGCAGTCCCTCCCGCCGGCCTTCCCGCCGGGGAAATGCTGAGTTCAGGCCTGGACGGGGCCTGCAGCCCGATGCCCGACGAGCTCAGCACCATCAACGGCCTGGAGCTCGCCGAATACTTCGAAGGAACCCTCGACCCGGCCGCCACCGTCCGGGCACTGTCCGACGTTGCCCTGGGCCAGTTGGCCGATGCGCTCTACCGGCACCTGGACACCAGCAGCCCGTCCTTTGGCGCGCACACCTGGTATGAGCTGGCGACCGAGGAGCTGCAGAACCGCCGCCTGGGCGGTCCGGGCAGTCCAGCCGAGGGCGAACTGGCCGCCGGGCAGGCCCTTGCCTGAGGCATGACCGGCCGGGTTAGGCTGTCGCCATGAATGCATCTGTTACGGTTCCTGCCGACACCACCGCCCTGATCACCGGAGGAACCGCCGGGATCGGGGCGGAATTCGCCCGCCAGCTCGCCGAACAGGGGCACAGCCTGGTGCTGGTGGCCCGCGACGCCGTCCGGCTGAAGGCCGGTGCAGAGGAGCTGGAGAAACGGTACGGCGTCCGTGCCGAGGTGCTTGCCGCCGATCTCACGGACGACGCCGGAGTCGCGGCTGTTGTCGCCCGGCTCACGGACCCTGCGCGTCCGGTGGAAATCCTGGTCAACAACGCCGGGATCGGTCTGCTGCACTCCTTCGAGGAGAATGACATCGCCGAGGAGACCAGGCACCTCAAGCTGCACGTGGAGACCGCCATGAAACTGACCCACGCGGCACTGCAGGGCATGCTCAGCCGTCACTCCGGCAGGATCATCAATGTCGCCAGCGTGGCGGCGTTCCTTCCCCGGGGCAGCTACTCGGCCGCGAAAGCGTGGCTTGTCAGCTTCTCCCGCGGGGCCAATCTCGCCTACGCAAAACAGGGTGTGAAGGTAACGGCGGTCTGCCCCGGGTTCACCCACACCGAATTCCACGACCGGATGGGCATGGACAAAGCGGTGACCCCGCGCTGGATGTGGCTGCAGGCCGAACGCGTGGTGCGGGAAGGCCTCGCTGACAACGAACGCGGCAAGGCCGTCTCCATCCCGACCAAGCGCTACAAGGTGCTGACCGCGGCCGCCCGCATACTGCCGGACAAGCTCGTGGCCGGGCCGCCGCGCCGCGCCAAGTAGGGGCGCGGGGGATCAGGACGTATCCTCGGTGATCCGGACCGCCAGCATGCAGGTGGTGAGCCCCTCCAGGGTGTCGAGACGGACGTTCAACAGCCGCGACATCAGGGCCAGCCGCTTCCGCAAAGTATTCCGGTGGATATACAGCGCCTGGCAGACCCTGGATGGCTGGGCGTCGTGCTCCAGGTAAGCCCGGAGTGTGGGCAGCAACTGGCCGTTGCTGGACCGGTCGTAGTGGAGGAGCGGCGCAAGCAGATTCTCGGCAGCGGCGTGGGCGCCGCTGCCGGCGGTCGCCACCACCAGGGACCCGATGCTCATCGGGGCCCCGACGGAGGGGCCCTTGACCTCCCGGACCAGTCGCTGGGCATGGGCCAGGCCAAGTCTCACCTCATCCACGCTGCGCAGCGGCCCCTTGATCACCAGGGGAAGCCCCGGGACTATCCGCCCGAGCGAGTCCAGCAGCCGGTCCGGGATCACGTCCCAGTCCGCGGCGGTGTCCGTCCGGGCCTGCGCGAGGGCGTAGAACGAGCCGCGATACGTGAAGACGTGGGCGTTGTTCAGGTGCTCCTGCACAGACAGCCGGATCCGCCAGGCGTGCGGCAGCTGGCTCTTGTCCGGCTCCGCCACCACCAGAAAGGTAGGTGCGTGCGGGTCCAGGCCCGTGGCCCGGAAGGTCCGGGTCAACTCCTTCAGGGCCACGCCGTGCCAGTCCTCCAGCTGGTGCATCAGCCGTTCGAGTTTGGCCTGGTGCGGGACGTTGGCCTTGAAGGCGCTGTTGAGCTGCATCGCAAGAATGGACGACGCCGGCCCGATCAGGGTAGCGAGCGGCTCCCCGGTTGTCCCGCCCCGGACCACCAGTTGGAAGTGGTCCGTTCCGCCGGTGGGGAGCGCGAAGCTGGACCCGGGCGTGCCGCGCCCATCACGGCGGAGGTCCTCGGCTGTCCAGCGTGAACTGGCCGGCCAGCAGCTGATCACCGCCCCGGTGGTGTCAAAGATCGCACACTGGCCTCCTGCCGCGGCGCCCACTTCCGCCAGCACGGCCTTGAGTGATCCGCCGGACCGCGCGGCCTTGGCGCACAGGTCGGCCAGCTCCCACGATTGCCGGGTGAGGGCAAACCGCTCGGCTTCGAGGACGCTAGTGACGAAGCGCTGAAGCTGCAGGGCCGGAACAACGCTGGGAACCTCCAGCAGCGGGATCCCGTGGGCCTTGGCTGCCTCCACGAGCGGGGTGGGAATCAGCCGGTGAGCCACTCCCGTGACGAACGCGATGGCGCAGACCGGGACGCCGGCAAGCCGTTCGACATAGGCGTCCCAGGTCCGTTGGTCGAAGAAGTTGAAGCCGATTCCGTGGGTGATCAGCAGGCAGTTGGCGCCCAGGAAGGGGGTGGGGTCAAGGAACTCGGCCGGCGCGGTGTAGCTGATGGATGTCGCCAGGCTCTTCGCCGTGGAGGGGGTGTGCAGCCTGAGCTGGAGCGAGTCCTCCGCCAACAGATCCTGCACTCTCATCATGCCCTCCCGGTGTGCCGTTGCCGTCAGGAAACTGGAGTGCAAACTGCACACTTGCTTACAAAGTTAGTGGACATCTGCCCACTATGTAAGGCGTGGGGCAATCCCTAATGTTGAACGCATGAAGAATGTTAATGTGGCGAATGTCACGGCCGGAATTGAGATAAATTCGGACATGGGCGAAGCGTTCGGGCTGCACAGCTTCGGCAACGATCTGGCGCTGATGGAAATCATCGATGTGGCCAACGTGGCCTGCGGTTTCCACGCCGGGGACCCGGACACCATGGAAGAAACCGTCGCCGCAGCCAAAGCGCATGGCGTGCGGATCGGTGCCCACCCGGGCCTGCCGGATCTGACCGGGTTCGGGCGCAGGGAAATGAAACTGACCCCGGCTGAGGTCGAATCCATCATCCTGTACCAGACTGGCGCCCTGGTGGGCTTCCTGAAGAAGGCCGGACTGGAACTCAACCACATCAAACCCCACGGCTCCCTGTACGGGATGCTCTCGCGGGACCCCGAGCTGATGCGGGCCGCCGCGAACGTCGCCGCGCTCTACGGCGTCCCGATGTTCGGGCTCGCCGGAACAGCGCACGAAACGGTCTGCGCGGAAATGGGGGTGCCGTTCGTCGGCGAACTCTACGTGGACCTGAACTACAACCCTGCCGGCCAGCTCATCATCCAGCGCAGGCCCGAGGCCACGGACCCCGCCAAGGCCGCCGAACGTGTGCGCCGGGTCCTTGCGGACGGGCTCGTGGAGACCTCCGACGGCTCCACTGTGAGCATCAATTTCACCAGCATCTGTGTCCACTCCGATGCCGCCAATTCGCCGGCCGTTGCGCGAGCCGTGCGGGGAGCCCTGGACGCCGGTAGCCAATGATCTGCCATGCACTGCCCGACCCAACGCAACTGAAAGGCACCCCATGTCACACCAAGTCACCTCGCCGCTTCCCGGAGTGTTCTACCGCAAGCCCGGCCCCGACAAGGATCCCTACGTGCAGGAAGGCGACCGGGTGGAGGCGGGCCAGACCATCGGTGTCGTCGAAATCATGAAGCAGTTCAGTGAAGTCAAGACTGAAGTGTCCGGGAACCTGGTCAAGTTCGAGGTGGCGGATTCAGGCACGGTCAACCCGGGTGACGTCATTGCAGTGATAGAGGAAAAACCATGAAGAAACTGCTCATAGCGAACCGGGGGGAGATTGCCGTGCGGATTATCCGCACGGCCCGTGAACTGGGGATCCGCACGGTGGTGGTGGCCAGCGAACCCGATGTCGACGGACTGGCGGCCCGGCTGGCGGACCAATATGCGGTTATTGGCCCCGCCCCGGCCAGCCAGAGTTACCTGGACCATGCCGCGGTCCTGAAGGCTGCAGCGGACTTCGGCTGCGACGCGGTGCATCCCGGCTACGGGTTCCTGTCCGAGAACGCCGTGTTTGCCCGGGCGGTTATCGACGCGGGACTCATCTGGGTGGGCCCGTCCCCGGAAGCCATCGAGCTGATGGGGGACAAGGCACAAGCCCGGCAGGCTGCTGAGGCGGCCGGAGTTCCCACCCTGCGGGGAACACACGGGGAGGCGCCCACCGGCGACGCCCTGCTGGAAATCGCAGCCGAGATCGGCTACCCGCTGGTGGTCAAGGCGGCCGCCGGCGGCGGCGGGCGCGGAATCCGGCTCGTGACGCGGGCGGAAGACCTGGCCTCGACCGTCGAAGTGGCGCAAGCGGAAGCGGCCGCCGCGTTTGGCAGCGCCGCGGTCTACCTGGAGAAGTTCGTGGAACGCGCCAGGCACGTTGAGGTTCAGGTGCTCGGCGACGGTACCAACGTGGTTCATCTCGGAGACCGGGACTGCTCCATGCAGCGGCGGCAGCAGAAGATCCTGGAGGAAGCACCCGCCCCGGACCTGCCGGACGCCGTCCGCCAGCACATGCTGGAGTCGTCCGTGGAGCTCGCCCGGCAGTGCCACTACAAGGGGCTGGGCACTGTTGAATTCCTGTATGACGCGGTCAACCACGAGGTGTCCTTTATCGAGATGAACACCCGTCTCCAAGTGGAGCACCCCGTCACGGAAATGGTCACCGGCCTGGACCTGGTCCGGGAACAGCTGCTGATTGCTGCCGGGGAGCCGTTGCGGATGCGGCAGGAAGAGGTCGTCTTCCGCGGCCACGCCTTTGAATTCCGGCTCAACGCCGAAGACCCGTCCAAGGGCTTCATGCCCAGTCCCGGGCTGCTGGAGCGGCTCGACTGGCCGGGCGGCCCCGGTGTCCGCATCGACTCCGGGTTCGTCGCCGGATCCACCGTGATGCCCTTCTACGACTCGCTCCTGGCGAAAATCATCGTCTGGGACGAAACCCGGGATGAGGCCATTGGCCGGTCCATCCGCGCCCTCGACGAAATCACGATCGAAGGCGTTTCCACCACGATTCCCCTGCTGAGCGCGGTCCTGCACCGGCCGGAACTGAAAACCGTGGAACACCACACCAAGTTCATCGAAACCTGCCCGGAGATTTTGGGGGACCTGTCATGAGCGATGCCCTGAGCGCCGACTCACTGAAAGGCACGGCACGCTACACCTGGGGAGGCGACGAGTTCCTCTTCGTGGAAATCTCCGAGGCGATGAGCCTGGCCGCCAATTTCAAATCCAATTCGATGGCCACGAGGCTCGGCGGCCGGGCGCTGCCCGGCGTGACGGAAATATGCCCCGCCAACGCCTCCCTGCTGGTCCGTTTCGACCCCGATGTGCTGGGCGCCGCGGAACTGGAAGCGGCAATGCGGGAGATCGAAGTTGAAGTGGACAACACCACCCACCCGGTGCTGAACACCCGGCTGATCGAAGTGCCGGTCTGGTACGACGATCCGTACACGAGGGAAACCGCTGCACGTTTCCGCAGCGGCCACCAGCGGCCCGAGGGAACCGACCTGGACTTTGCGGCCGAGGCCAACCACCTCTCCGGTGCCGCGGAGTTCATCCAGCGCCATCACAGCAGCCCCTGGCTGGTTTCCATGGTCGGGTTTGTCGCCGGTCTGCCGTTCATGTTCCAGATGGTGTCCCGGGACCAGCAGCTGGAGGTGCCGAAATACCTCAGCCCGCGCACGGATACTCCTCCCCTCACGGTCGGCCACGGCGGATGCTTCGCCTGTATCTACTCCGTCCGGGGCGCCGGCGGCTACCAGATGTTCGGCATCGCAGCGGCTCCGATCTTCGACCCTGCGCAGTCCCTGGCGGACTTCAAGGACTTCATGGTCTTCTTCAAACCGGGCGACATCGTCAAGTTCCGGCCCATCGATGAGGACGAATACCGGGCCATCAAAGACCAGGTGGAAGCGGGCACTTTCGTCTACAAGCAGGTGCCGGTCACGTTCGACCTGGCCGAAGCCCTCGGCGACCCCGAGAGCTACAACACCAAGCTATTGGAGAACCTCAAATGACTCTCGAGATCTTGGAACCCGGCCTGTCCACGACGGTCCAGGACCGGGGAAGATCCGGCCACTACAACGTGGGAATCCCGCAAGGCGGGTCCATGGACCAGCTGTCCGCGGAGATCGCGAATGCCCTGGTGGGCAACAGCCTGGCGGAAGCGGTGCTGGAGTGCACCTACCTTGGCCCGAAGTTCCGCACGTCCGAACCCGCGGTGATCGCCGTGTGCGGAGCCCCGGTGGACGTGAAAGTCAACGGGGCCACCGCCCCGCAATGGGAAGCCATCGAACTGGCCGCCGGCGACGAGGTGTCGTTCGGCTTCCTCAAGGGCGGCACCCGCTACTACGTGGCGATCCGCGGCGGGATCGACGTGCCCCTGGTGCTCGGCAGCCGCTCCACGTACGCGCTGGGCGCCCTGGGCGGCTACCAGGGGCGCAAGCTTGCCGCCGGGGACGAAGTCCCGGTCGGTGACACGGCCTCCGGGGAAGTCCTCGCTGGCATAGCTCCGGAGCTGCGGCCCGCGTTTCCGGCCGAAACGGAGATCAGGGTCCTCTTGGGCCTCTACGACCACCGGCTGACCAAGTCAGGGCTCGCGACACTGCTCGAGTCGACCTGGACCCTCACCCCGGTGGCCGACAGGACCGGCCTGCGTTACAGCGGGCCGGAGATCGAATGGAAGGCGCGGGAGCAGCCCTTCGGCGCCGGATCCGACCCCTCCAACATTGTCGACGCCGGATATGCGGTGGGCTCCATCCAGATCCCCGGCGGGAACGAACCGATCGTCCTGCACCGCGACGCCGTGTCCGGGGGCGGCTACGCCATGGTCGCCACCGTCATCAGTTCGGACATGGACCAGCTGGCCCGCAGCGCCCCCGGCACCAAGACGCGGTTCATCGCGGTGACCATGGAGGAAGCTGTCGCCGCCCGGGCGGAAGGCAAAGCCCTCCGCCGCTCCATCTGGGGATAACCAGCCCATAGCCCCGTGGCCGCCGCCACCTGCTCCATTCATGCATCACTACAACACCAGAGGTGTCGCTTTGTCGTACTCAAATTTAGTGCTGCCCGCGGATCAGCGGGTGGGCAAATGGTCGCTGACCATGGCCTGGTGGGCCCTGTTCTCGGCCATGTTCTGGATCTACGTGGCCGTCGCCTCGGCCGGTGCCGTGGGGGTGCCGAACACCATCATCGGCATGGCCCTCACCATCGCGACCTACGGGATCATCAACCTGGTGCTTTCGCGCTACGCTGCCCGGACCGGACTGACGGTGAGTGTCTTCTCCCGGACCCTGTTCGGGCTGCTGGGCTCGGCGCTCGCGTCCCTGATCTTCGCGGCCACGGCGATCTACTACGCCGTCTTTGAGGGCTCCATCATCGCCGTCGCGTTCCACGAGTATTTTGGCGGCGACATCCTGATCTGGTACGCCGCGGTGGTGATCTACGCCGTGCCGCTGGCGGTCGGTGGCGTCCAGCACTGGCTGGACCGGCTCAACGGGTTCCTGCTCCCGTTCTACTTCGCGGGGCTCATTGCCGTCGTCATCGCGGCGACCGTCATCCGCGGGGTGCCCACCAACTGGATCGGGGAGGCCGCTGCCAGCTCCGCGCTGCCCGGCTGGCTGACGTCGTACCTGATCTACATGGGCGTCTACATCATGATGATGTACACCTTCGACTACGCCCGGATGGGCAAACGCGAGGACCGGAGATTCCTCGGCACCCTCACCTTCGGCTGGGTGTTCTACGCCTTCACGTTCGGGCTGAACGGCCTGGTCGGCATCTACATCATGAGCGCCTGGGGCCTGGAAGCTTCCGAGACGGGCGTGGTCACGGCGTTTATCTCTTCGCTGGGAATCTGGGGTGTGCTGGTCATCTTCATCTCGCAGACCCGCATCAACACCGCAAACTACTTCCTCGCGTCAACGAATCTCTCGGCCTTCGCCCACCGCGCATTCGGCCTCAACCTGCCGCGGTATGTCTGGGTGATCGTCTCCGGGGTGCTGGCATACCTGCTGATGCTCACGGATGTGCTGAGCTACCTGCTCAAGGCCCTCGCCTGGCAGGGAGTCTTTGTCACCGCCTGGGTGGCGATCGCCCTGACGTACATTGCCATCAACTGGAAAGAGGAGCGGTATCTCCCCGAAGTCCGGCCGGGCCAGCTGAAGCCCGTCACCGCCGGGGCCATCGCCTGGCTGGTCGCCTCCGCCGCCGGCATCCTGCTGACCGAGCAGACGGCGCTGCCCGTGGTCTCGCAGCTCACGCCGCTGATCACCATGGCACTCGCCGCCGGCCTGTACTACGCCGCGTACAAACTGTCCCCGCCCCCGGTCATGGACGGGCAGAAGGACCTCACCCCGGAGGAGCACGCCGAACTCCTGGCAGCGGAGCCGCAGTAGCAGGACTGCATCCGTGCGGCTGTCCGCCTCATGTTCCGCGAAAGGGGGGAGCGGCCGCACGGGCGGCCGCCCCGGCGGCCGGAGCCGTCACCGCCGTCGGCGGATCAGGACAACGACGAGGATGCCCGTCAGTGCGCCCAACATTGTCTCGAGTGCCCGTTCGGTCACCAGCATCCGGGGGTCGGCGGGAGCAGCGAGCTGGGTCATCAGCAGGATCACGGGAGTGAAAGACACCATGGCCAGCCCGTAGTGCCTGGTCATGAACAGCTCGGTAGTGAACTGCAGGACGATCACCAGCAGGGCCAGGACGGCTGCCTCATGGCCGGGGAACGCCCGGAGGGGCGAGAAGGTCCAGGGGAACAGCACGGCGGCAACCACCACGAGGCCCCCCAGGGTGCCAACAATCCGGTGCAGGCCGCGATACACGCTGCTGGGCATATCCGCCCCCGCCAAGGGGACCGCGGCGGCGGCCATGGCCCAGTGCGGGTGCCCGCTTCCGCTGAGGACCCCGACGGCGCCGGCCGCCCCGACGGCGGTGACGTACCGGGCGGCATGGATCCAGGCTGCCCGGCCCCGGGCCCCGCGCAGCGGCGGGACAGCCCTTTCCGCACCGCGTTCCCAGGCCCGGCCCCGCACCCAGCCGCCAAACCCCACCAGCATGGAAAAAGCGGCGGACAGCGCGCCGATCAGGACCGCCGTGTGCCAGTGCACGGTGGTGGGGATGGAGGCGCACGCGCCCAGCGCCAGGATGCCGAAGAACGGGCCGTTGGGCTTCAGGGCGACCTTGTCGGCGAACAGGGACCCCGCTGCCGCGAGAAGCGTTTCGGTGACAACGAGCACCCAGGAATGGAGCTGGTTTACCGAGAGGAAGACGCCCACGGCCAGCCCGCCCACCAGCAGGAAAGCAGCCTGGCCCTGGTGCCTGAGCCGCAGCTGATGCGGCTCGTTCCGGCCGTACATGCCGGTCAGGGCGCCGAACACCGCATAGACCATCAGGTCCGGGCGCCCCGCGGCGAGGAGCACGAGGGACGGGACGGCCACGCTGACGGCCACGCGCACTGCCGAGACATGGTCCCTGTTGGCCGGCGCCAGGCGGTGGAGACTGCGGAGATGGCCGCGGAGAGGCTGCACAGTGACTCCTTTCGGGCTGGGCCGGTCATGCCGGCGGGCTGGCTGCCGGGTTGGTCTCCCGGCGTGCTGCCGGACGCGCCTAAGGCCTGCCCTGCATGCTTCCCCCAATGGGTAATCACGCAAGCCAGGCCTCAATGGGCGGGACTTTGCTACAGAATCCGGGTTAGCCGGCCGGGCTCAGGATGAACCCGACCGGGCTGCCAGAGTGACAGGCTCAGGCTTTGGCCGGAACCCTGTCGTCGTCACGGAGCGCCGACGAATCAGCATCTGGACCTGCCGTCGCGGAGGCAAAGGGCATGTCCATTTCCACCAGGTCGATCAGCGGGTTCTCATCCTGGTTGGCAACGAGTTCCTTGGCCTCCGCCTGGGTGTCCACGCTGGGCATGGAGCCCGGCAGCGGGCGCTGGGCCGATTCCTTGAGGAAGTAGATTGCCACGGCACCGATCGCCGAGGTGGCCATCAGGTAGTACGCCGGCATCATGTCATCCCCGGTCGCCCCAATGAGGGCGGCGACGATGAAGGGCGTGGTGCCGCCGAAGATTGCCACGGAGAAGTTGTACGCGATGCCCATGGCGCCGTAGCGGCTCGCCGTCGGGAACTGCGCCGGCAGGGCCGAGGCCAGGTTGGCGACGTAGAACGTGACCGGGAAGGCGATCATGCCGAGACCCAGGAGGGTGGACCAGATTTCTCCGACGCCGATCAGCATAAAGGCCGGTGCGGCCAGGACCACGGTGCTGAGGGCACCGATCCACAGCACGGGGCGGCGGCCGATCCGGTCGGACAGCTTTCCGGTCAGCGGAATGCAGAGGCTCATGATGACCAGCACCGGGATCGTCAGCAGGGTGCCGTGCACCGGATCGTAGCCCTTGGACTCGGTGAGGTACGTCGGCATGTAGGACGTCAGGGCGTAGCCGGCTGTGTTCGCGGCTGCCACCAGGATCATCGCAACGATGAGTGAACGCCAGTAGGCCTTCACAATGCCCACAGGGCTCTTGGACGCGCCGGAGTCGGAGGACACGGCGTCCTTGGAGAGGTTCTCCTGCGCATCCAGGGTGGCCTGGAACTGCGGTGATTCCTCGATCTTGCTCCGGAAGTAGACCGCGATCAGGCCCAGCGGGCCGGCAAGCAGGAACGGGATCCGCCAGCCCCACTCCTCCATGGCGGCCTGACCGAGGGTCAGCTGCAGCACGGAGACGAGGGCTGCGCCCAGGGCGAAGCCGAGGTAGCTGCCCATGTCCAGGAAGCTGGCGAAGAACCCACGGCGCTTGTCCGGGGAGTATTCGCTCACGAAGGTCGTGGCACCGGCGTATTCGCCGCCGGTGGAGAAGCCCTGGACCACCTTGAGCAGCACCAGCAGGGCAGCAGCCCACATGCCGATCTGCGCATAGCCGGGCAGGAGGCCGATCGCGAAAGTGCTCGCGGCCATCAGCATCAGGGTGGTGGCCAGAACCTTTTGACGGCCGACCTTGTCGCCGAACCAGCCAAAGATGACTCCGCCGAGGGGGCGGGCAATAAAGGTGGCGGCGAAAGTTCCCAGCAGGAACAGGGTCTGGACGGACTTGTCCGCCTCGGGCAGGAACACCGGTCCCATGGTGGTGATCAGGTAGCCGAACACGCCGACGTCGTACCACTCCATGGTGTTACCCACGATGGTGCCGCCGAGTGCTTTCTTAAGCATCGGCTTGTCGACGACGTTGACGTCGGACTCCTTGAGTCGACGGCGCGTCCGTAGCTTTGGTTTTCTCACACCCGTGGGTGCAATTTTGTTGGTTCCGCTGGCGTTCATAACGCCTGCTGAAGAGTCGGTCGTGCTTCGGTCTTTGGGCATTTGGGCCGCTCCTATGGAGGTCATTTGCTTGCGACTTGTAGCTGCCCCGCTCTGGGCAGACCTTCAATTTTACGCGATTTCCATGGTGTTTCCGAGCTGGGTGACGTATGATCCGGTGTTTCGGCCCTGATCGGGGTCCTATCGGCGGTTTTCTTTTCCGCTGTTTCACCGCGCCATCGCTGGAAAACCCCGTCTTCGCGGTGGCCGGCGCAAACTTTTTCCCGGCATCGCGGCCGGCAGGCGGATTTCCGGCCTAAATCACGCCTTCCGGGGCGGCCCGTTCAGCCTCAATCAGGCCCCGCGGGACCGCGCGGAAGGGGGTACCCAAGGGGTCCGGAAAACGCTTAGGGTTGAATCCAGCGGAGTGCTGATTACAAGCCACACAAGGAGAGCAGTCCATGACTGGCAAAGAGACCGAGAAAAGCGGCGACACCGGAGCCGAGGCGGACAACAAGTCCCAGGCCAATCAGGGGGAGGGCAAAGGCATTAAGTCCCGCCTCACCGACGCCCAGAAGGAGATGCTCGCCAGCAAGTCCCGGGGCGGGGCGGGCTCGCAGAGCGTCGGCCACAGTCACAAGCCCACGCACGTCAGCGGCAAGCAGGGACCGGCCGAGAAGAAAGTCCGCTGGTAGCCCTACAGACATCGCCGTCCGGCCGACCTACGATGGGTGGACACTTCATTTCACAGCTTGTTTTCACGGCGTAGTGCGACAGCGAAATTCGAAAGCGGAAGGAAGAGTCATGGCGGAAAACCAGTTCGGAGACGGGATCGATCCTGAGGTTGCCGATCATTTGGCGGAGTCCATCGACGAGGCGCCCGGACCGGAAACGAAGCATCCCGCCCCTCCCACCGCGGCCGAAGGGCAACAGTGGCCGGACGGCAGCGGCAAACACCGTCATCCCAAGGAACACGACCTCCAGCATGGCCGCATGGGGCATGAGGCCGCACCGAACGCGGTACACCGGATCACTCCGCCGGACACACCGCATTCCTCCTGAACCACGCTCAGGTCTGTTCCACCACCACGTCCTCAGGATTCTTGTCCAGCCTCCACCCGCGCCAGACAGGGTGCCGGAGCTTGCCGCTGCCCGTCCATTCACCGTAGGTGACCTCCCCGACCAGCCGGGCGCTCACCCAGTGGGCGTCGGCGGCGTCGGCAGCCGGCACCTCCTCGAACGGTGAGGTCTTCCGAGGGAGGGCATCGAGCTGCTCGCGGAGTTCCTTGAGCTCCCGGGTGCTGAAGCCACTGCCAACGCGTCCCACGTAGCGCAGCTTGGAACCGTCCGGGATCCCCAGCAGGAGGGAGCCCACGGACTGCCCGCGCTCGCCCTTGCCCGGCCGCCAGCCGCCGACCACCACCTCCTGGGTGCGTTCGAACTTGAGCTTGAGCCAGGACCTGCTGCGCTGCCCGACATACCTGCCGCCCGTGCGCTTGGCCATCACACCCTCCAGCCCCAGCTCCTCCGCGCTTTCCAGGATGTGCCGGACCTCGCCCTCGATCAGCGGGGAGAGCTCCACCGGGCAGCCGGAAGGGGTGAAGAACTCTTCCAGCCTGGACCGGCGCCGGCTGAGCGGCAGGCGGCGCAGGTCCTGGCCGTGCTCGGACAGCAGGTCGAACAGCATCAGCCGCACCGGCGTCGAGGACTGCGCCTTCGCGACGTCGGAGGCCTTGGTGAGCTTCATCCGCCCCTGCAGCAGCCCGAAGTCGGGCCGTCCCGCGGCGCCCACGGCAATGATCTCGCCGTCGGCAATGAAATCCTGTTCCGGCCAGCAGGAGCGTTCCGTCAGCTCCGGATACGTCGCGGACACGTCATTGCCGTTGCGGCTGAGCAGGCGGATCTTCTTCGCGTCCCCGACGATCAGGGCCCGCACCCCGTCCCATTTGAGCTCAAACTGCCAGTCCTTGCCCGGCAGATCGGCAGCGGTGCCGGCACTGGCCAGCATCGGCACAAAGTCCGCCAGGTCAGGGCCGGCATGCTGCTGCGGAGCGGCACCGGCCGGACCCGGGCCCGGATCCTGAACGGAAGCGCCGGAGTCTTCGGTGGGTGCCGCCTCCGCTGCCGGCGTGTGCGCCGCATGCTCGCCGGGCGGGTCCATCAGGTGGATGAGCCACTGGTCATCGCCCCGGCCGGTGTGGATCAGCGCGAACCTGCGGACACCGCCCAGGCCGCCGCCGTCCTGCCCGGTGAGGGTGGCAATGACCTCCTTGCCCGCGATCCACTTCTCGCACTCGTAGGAACCGCGGTCCCAGATGCTGATGGTCCCGGCGCCGTACTGGCCCTTGGGAATGGTGCCTTCGAAGTCGGCGTAGTCCATCGGGTGGTCCTCGGTCTGGACCGCCAGGTGGTTCTTCGTTTTGCTGGTGGGGACACCCTTGGGCAGCGCCCAGGACACGAGCACGCCGTCGCGTTCCAGCCGGAAGTCGTAGTGCAGCCGGCTGGCGTGGTGTTCCTGGATGACGAACTTCTCCCGGAGGGCGCCGCTTTCCGCCGCCGCTTCGGTCTCGGCGCGGTGCTGCTCCGCCGTGAACGGCTCCGGGGTGGAGGCCGCGACCCGCTTGGCACGGTACTGATCCAGCCGCGGGTCGGTGTCGCCGCCGTCGGAGTTCGCTTCCCCGCCGGCCGCTTTCCCGTGGGCCGTTGTCCCGCCGGCGGCCGGCGGATGGCCGTCCGGCCGGGCAGCCGGCTGCCTCCCGCCGGAGATGGCGGCGAAGGGATCCTTGCCGGCTTTCACCCGTTTCAGGACCTCCAGGTAGTCCAGCTGGTGCAGGGACGGCGAGCTGAGTTCGCGCCAGGTCCGGGGCGCCGCCACCATGGGCCGGAGCCGCCCGCGGAGGGAATAGGGGACGATGGTGGTTTTCGCGGCACTGTTCTGGCTCCAGTCCACCAGGACCTTGCCGGTGCGCAGGGTCTTTTTCATGTCACTCACGGCCAGCTCCGGGTGGTCTGCTTCCAGTGAGCGCGCCAGTTCATGGGCGAATTCGGAGATCTGCTCGGAGCCCTGCGTGCCGTCAAGGGCGGCATACAGATGGATGCCCTTGCTGCCGCTGGTTACGGGCACCGGATCCAGCCCCACGTCCTGCAGGATGGCGCGAGCGAGCTTCGCGACCTCCACGCATTCGGCCAGCCCGGCCCCCTCGCCGGGATCCAGGTCCAGCACCAGCCGGTCCGGCGGCATCTGGTTGCCGTGCGAGTCGACGCGCCACTGCGGCACGTGGATCTCCAGGGCGGCTATCTGTGCGAGCCAGGCGAGGGTGGCCGGATCGTTGACCAGCGGGTACTGGATGGTCCGGTCCTTGTGCGTGATGGAGGCCCGGGGCACCCACCCCGGAGTCGAATGGTCCAGGTTCTTCTGGAAGAACATTTCGCCGGGGGCATTGGCCGTCCCGACGCCGTGCACCCAGCGCTTCCGGGTGGCCGGGCGGTGCGCGGCGGCCGGGATCAGCACGGGCGCCACCGCGGCGTAGTAGGCCAGCACGTCGGCCTTGGTGGTGCCGGTCTCCGGATACATGACCTTGTCCAGATTGGTGACCACCAGTTCGCGGCCGCCAACCCGGACGCGCTCCTTGCCCTTGGCCGGAGTCCTTTCAGCCAAGGGGCTTCACCTCCACGCAACTGTGATGTTCACTTGATCCATGAGAGCCATCTGGAAAGGCGCGATAGCGTTCGGGCTGGTCAACGTGCCCGTCAAGGTCTACAGCGCGACCGAAGACCACGACATCAGCCTGCACCAGGTCCACAACGCCGACGGCGGCCGGATCCGCTACCAGCGCCGTTGCGAGGTCTGCAGCGAGATCGTGGACTACGAGGACATCGACAAGGCCTATGAGGACGACGGCCGCACGGTGGTCCTCACCCGCGAGGAGCTCAAGTCCATCCCGGCCGAGAACAGCCACGAGATCGACGTCGTGCAGTTTGTGCCGGCCGAGCAGCTTGACCCGATGATGTTCGAAAAGAGTTACTACCTTGAGCCGGACTCCAAGTCTCCCAAGGCGTACGTTCTGCTGCGCCGCGCGCTGGAGGACACCGACCGGGTGGCGGTAGTCCAGTTCGCCCTGCGGGACAAGACCCGGCTGGGTGCCCTGCGGATCCGCGGCGACGTGCTCGTGCTGCAGGCTTTGCTCTGGGCGGACGAGGTGCGGGAGGCCAGCTTCCCCTCGCTCGAAACCACGATCCGCATCTCCGCCCAGGAACGGGAAATGTCCGCGGCGCTGGTCGATTCGATGGCGGCGGACTTCGAACCGGAGCAGTTCACCGACGATTACCAACTGCAGCTCCGCCAGCTCATCGAGGCCAAGCTGGAGAAGGGCGAATCGCTGGACACCGAGGAGACCTTTGGCGTCCCGGCCGCCGAGGGCGGCACCGGCGAGGTGATCGACCTGATGGAGGCACTGAAACGGAGCCTGGAGAAGAAACGCGGGGGAGGGGCCGCGTCCGCGGACGACGCGTCCGCCACGAAGTCCGCCGGCACGTCCTCGACAAAGCCCGCTGCCAGTTCGGCTGGCGGGACGGCCGCGGCCAAGGCAGCTCCGAAGGCGGCTTCCCGGACCGCAGCCAAGACCGCCCCCAAGTCCGGCGCCCGGGCCGCCGCCCCGAAGACCGCCGCCCCGAAGACTGCCGCTCCAAAGACTGCTGCCTCGAAGACTGCTGCCCCGAAGAAGGCCCCGCAGCGGAGCGTCCGGAAGGAGGCCTGAGCAGTCGGCTGTCCGGCCGGTGGCCACCGGGATCAGGAGTTCCTGAGCGCGGAAATGAGCTCACTTTTCTTCTTGCCCGAGTAGCCTTTAAGGCCGAGCTCCTTGGCGCGTTCCCTCAACTGGGGGACGGTCCAGTCCTCGTAGTCACCGGCCTTCCCGCCTTTGCGGCCCACGGCTGACCGGCCCCTCTTCGCCGCCGCGTTGGAGATGCGGGCCGCTTTCTGTTTCGACGCACCGTCCTCCAGCAGCTCTTCGTAAAGCTCGGGGTCCTTGATGCTGGGGCTTTCGGAGCCCCGCGGGGCATTCTTCTTCGTGGGCATGGCTACCTCGGACGCGGGGTATCGGTGGTTCCGGCGGGGTCGTCCACTTCGCCCAGGTCGACCGAGGACCGCCATTCTCCGGTTTCGATCCCGCGGGATTCAATGAACTGCTTGAAGCGGCCGAGGTCTGCGCTGACCTGGCGGCTGTCCGCACCGACAGCCGAGCCGGCGTTTTCCAGGAGCCCCTCGGGCTCCCATTCCAGCTCCACCTTGACCCTGGCCCGTTCGGCGCCGAGAGGTTCGAACGTCACGGTGCCCGCGTTGCGGGGCTTGTCCGTGCTGACCCAGGCGATCCTCCGGTCGGGGGTCTGCTCGGTGATCTGGGCGAGGTATTCGCGCCGGACGCCGGCAGTGGCCGTGCGGAACTGGAGGGAGGTTTCGTCGATCTGCTCGACGGCCTCGACCCCCTTCATGAACTCGGGGAATGTTTCAAACTGCGTCCACTGGTTGTACGCGGTGGACACCGGAACGTCGACTTCGATGCTTTCGTGCACGCTTGCCACGGCGGTTGCCTCCTTCTGCCAGGAATTCGTCCTGCGGCCCGCCACCGGTGGTGGTGCCGCGATTTCCAAACTAGCGGCGGCCACCGGGCCGTGACAAGCACTTACTAAGTTTGCTGAGGAATTTCCGGGGATCCCGGAAGATTCCGGAACGAAAAGGCCCGGCCGGACCCTTTGCAGGGTCCGGCCGGGCCTCGTGGTGCCGGTGGCGGCGCCGCCGGGAGGTGACGCTACTCGGCGTCGTGGTCCGTTTCGAGGATCTGGACCAGGCGTTCAAGGGCGGCGTCGGCGCCGTCGCCCTCGGCACGCAGGACCACAACCTCGCCGTGGGACGCGCCCAGGCTCATGAGGGACAGGATGCTGGCGGCATCCATGGCCTCGTCAACAGGTTCGCCCAGCCGGGCGATGGTGATTTCGAGATCGAACTCGCCTGCAGCCTCGGCAAAGATGGCGGCCGGGCGGGCGTGCAGCCCGACGCGGCTGGCAATGGTGGCGTTACGTTCGGTCATTTTTGCTCCTTGGTTTCAGCTTGGGGAATATCAGCTAGGGAAGGTT
>DASWAW010000276.1:0-2946 GCA_036390955.1 Arthrobacter sp. | reverse complement strand
ACCGACATCTGGAGCTACATCTCGATCGGCTACTTCGTGCAGATCCCCGTCGCCGGCGCCACCGGCTCCTCCACCATGCCGCACAAGGTCAACCCGATCCGCTTCGAGAACGCCGAGGCCAACCTGGAGATCTCCTCCGGACTGCTGGATGTCCTGGGCTCCACCCTGGTCACCTCCCGCTGGCAGCGCGACCTCACCGACTCCTCCTCGCAGCGCAACATCGGCGTGGCCTTCGGCCACTCGCTGCTCGCCATCTCCAACGTGGCCAAGGGCCTGGACCGCCTGAAGGTCGCCGAGGACGTGCTCGCCGCGGACCTCGACACCAACTGGGAAGTCCTCGGCGAAGCCATCCAGATGGTCATGCGCGCCGAGGCCATCGCCGGCGTCGAAGGCATGGAAAACCCCTACGAGCGGCTTAAGGACCTGACCCGCGGGCAGCGCGTCGACGCGGCCCGGATGCAGGAGTTTGTCCAGAGCCTGGGCCTGTCCGCGGACGCCGAAGCCCGTCTGCTGGCGCTCACCCCCGGCAAGTACACCGGGATCGCGGACAAGCTGGTGGACCACCTCGCATGAGGCTCCTGCTCATCCGCCATGGCCAGACACCCGGAAACGTCCTGGGCCAGCTGGACACCGCCCACCCGGGTCCGGGGCTGACCGAGCTCGGGGAGCGGCAGGCCGCCGCCCTCGCGCGGTCGCTGGCGAATGAGCAGATCGACTTCCTCTACGCCTCCACGCTGATCCGCACCCAGATCACCGCCACACCGCTCGCGACCGTCCGCAGCCTGGAGATCGAGGTGCTGGAGGGGCTGCGGGAGATCGAAGCCGGATCGCTGGAGAAGCTCACCGACAAGGAATCACACCTGCGCTACCTCGGAACCGTGCTTGGTTGGGCGGCCGGGGAACTGCACCGCAGGATGCCGGCCGGACCCAGCGGGCACGACTTCTTCGAGCGCTACGACGCCTCGATCGCGCGGATCGCCGCAGCAGCCGCTGCGAACGGGGACGACTCGACGGTCGCGGTGGTCAGCCACGGCGCCGCGATCCGCGTCTGGGCGGGCCTGCGGGCAAGCAATGTGGAGGCGGGTTTCGCCGCCCGCCACGTCCTTGCCAACACCGGGATCGTGGCACTCGAAGGGGACCCCGACGCCGGCTGGCGGCTCATCCACTGGGACGACAGCCCGGTGGGCGGCCTGGCGCTCGTGGATCCGGTGGCGGAGGACCCGACCGGCCGCACGCTGTAGCGGAATTCTCCGAACCCTAACGCGCAGGAAACACGGCCGAAACCGGCACTGCCTAGGGTTGATCTGCATAACCCTTCGGCGAAGCGAGGCAGCCATGCAGACCAATCCGCGGCTCAACATCCGGCAGGTCACCTGGGCCAACCCGGTGGGCGCGGACCTCCGCGCAGCGCAGCAGGCCGAACTCGACGCCCGCTTCGGCACGAACGACCACGAACCCGGCCCGCCGCCGTCGGAGACTGACACGGCCGTGTTCCTCGTAGCCCACGACAAGGCGTCAGGGCAGCCCGTGGGCTGCGGCGGCCTGCGCATCCTCGACTCGCGGACCGCCGAGATCAAACGGCTCTACGTGCTCCCGTACACCCGCGGTTCCGGGGTGGCCAGCTCCATCCTCGCGGCCCTGGAGGCGCATGCCCATTCCCTCGGCATCACCTCCATCACCGCGGAGGCCGGCTCGGTGCAGACCGACGGCCGGCAGTTCTACGAGAACTCCGGCTTTGTCCCGGTGCCGAACTTCGGGCCGTACATCGGGGTGGAGCACTCCTATTGCTACGCGAAGGCCATCGATTCACACAGTGCGGCACATACCGCCATGGCCTAGGACTGTGCTGCTGAACATAAACCAGCCGTCTCCCGGGCGGTCAGCGTTCGACGGCGGCCGAGAGAGCGTCCAAGCCCAGAGTCCACGGCCGGCGCCGGCGCCTGCGGGATCCCGTCACACAGGGCCCGCACGGCCGCCCGTCAGCTAATCTCGCACTATGGAACCGGCAGACATTACCTTCCGCACCCGAAAGTGGGTGCGGCCCGAAGACCTCAACGCGAACGGCACGCTGTTCGGCGGCAGCCTGCTCAAATGGATCGACGAGGAAGCGGCGATCTACGCCATCCTGCAGCTCGGCAACGGCCGGGCCGTCACCAAGTACATTTCCGAAATCAACTTCGTCAGCTCGGCCGTCCAGGGCGACCTGATCGAGATGGGACTGACTGCCACCCGCTTCGGCCGGACCTCGCTCACCATGCGTGCCGAGGTCCGGAACATGATCACCCGGCAGAGCATCCTCACCATCGAGGAAATCGTCTTTGTGAACCTTGATCCGCACGGCAAGCCCGCGCCGCACGGGTATACGGAGATCACCTACGACCGGGACCGGATCCCGACGCACCACCTGACGGAGACCCTCGAGGAGGATTAGGGCAGGCGCTGATCCCGGGTCCTGCCCCGGGCGGACGCGGAGCGTCCCCCTGTGTCTGCTGCATCCGTTGCGGGCACAGACTGTCCCGTCAGACCCAGAAATCGTCCCACTTGGCGGTCTCTTCGGAGTACTCCCGCCCTTCCGCAATTTTTCCCCCGCGGACCACGAACGCGATCACGGTGCCCATGTCCAGAGTCTTGCCGTTGCTTTCGCCGTGGGTATGTTGGATCGCGACCGTGTGTTTTTCCCCGCCGACAATGTCCTCGACGTTGGCCCGGAAGGAACCCTGTGTACGCGCTCCCAGTTCACCGAAGTACGCCAGGACGGCATCACGCCCCTGTTTGGTCCCCGATAGCACTCCACTTCCGGCAGCGTGCCAGACGGCATCCTCCGCGAAGATTTCGCCGAGCGTTGCCATATCGCCTGCGTTGAAGGCCTCGTACCCCCGCCGGACCAGTTCAACATTCTCTGCAGTTCCCATGTCGGGTACCTCTCCGTCATCTTTGTCGGGTGTT
>DASWAW010000275.1:0-1615 GCA_036390955.1 Arthrobacter sp. | reverse complement strand
TCGGAATTAACGCTTCTTGCCGCGCTTTTCCCGCACACGCATGTTGACCTCGATCGGTGTGCCCTCGAACCCGAAGGTTTCGCGCAGCCGGCGGGTGATGAAACGGCGGTAGCCCGGGTCCAGGAACCCGGTGGTGAAGAGCACGAACTTCGGCGGACGGCTGGAGGCCTGGGTGCCGAAGAGGATGCGGGGCTGCTTTCCGCCGCGGACCGGGTGCGGGTGCGCCGCAACCAGCTCACCCAGGAAGGCATTGAGCCGGCCGGTGGGGATGCGCTTGTCCCAGCTTTCCAGGGCGGTGTCCAGTGCGGGGACCAGCTTGTCCTTGTGCCACCCCGTCAGCGCCGAGATGTTCACGCGCGGCGCCCACGCCACGTGCGCCAGGTCCTGCTCGATTTCACGTTCCAGGTAGCTGCGGCGTTCGTCATCCAGCAGGTCCCACTTGTTGAACGCAAGAACCAGGGCACGGCCGGATTCGATGGCCAGCTGCAGGATGCGGACATCCTGCTCGCTGAGCACTTCGTCGACCGCGAGGAGCACGACGGCGACCTCCGCCTTTTCGAGGGCGCTCTGTGTGCGCAGGGAGGCGTAGAAGTCGGCACCCTGAGCCATGTGCTGGCGTCGGCGGATGCCGGCGGTGTCCACGAAACGCCAGGTGCGGCCGCCGAGTTCGATGAACTCATCGACCGGGTCACGTGTGGTGCCGGCGGTGTTGTCCACGACCACGCGCTCGGAGCCGGCCAGCTTGTTCAGCAGCGAGGACTTGCCGACGTTCGGACGCCCGATCAGGGCGATGCGGCGCGGTCCGCCGGAGCGCTCCAGGCCTTCGATTGTGGAGAACTCGGGCAGGGTGTCCATTACATGGTCCAGGAGGTCGGCGACGCCCCGGCCGTGCAGTGCGGAGACCGGGTACGGTTCGCCGAAGCCGAGGCCCCAGAGCCGTGCCGAGTCGGCCTCCTGCGCGAAGTCGTCCACCTTGTTGGCCACCATGATGACCGGCTTCTTGGACTTGCGGAGCATCTTCACGACGGCTTCGTCCGTGGCGGTGGCGCCGACGGCGGAGTCGACGACGAACAGCACGGCGTCGGCAAGCTCCACGGCCATCTCGGCCTGCTCGGCGACGCGGGCGTGGATGCCGCGGGCGTCGTGCTCCCAGCCGCCGGTGTCGACGACGGTGAAGTTCCGGCCGTTCCAGGTGGCCGAGTACATGACCCGGTCACGGGTGACGCCGGGGGTGTCTTCCACGACGGCTTCGCGGCGGCCGAGGATCCGGTTCACCAGGGTGGACTTGCCCACGTTGGGCCGGCCGATGATGGCCAGGACCGGATCAAGCTTGACCGGGCCGTCGAAGTCCTCGTCCTCGTACTCGCCGCTCAGGAGGGCGGCGTCGTCTTCATCCAGCTCATAGTCGTCCAGGCCGGCCCGGAGGGAGGCCGCGCGGACCTCTGCCTCCTCATCGTCCAGGGCGGCAAGGTGTTCGGCCACCTGGTCCGTGCCGGTGGGCGTGTATTCGTCTTCGCCGGCGCCAAATTGGCCGGAGGTTTGAGTCGTATCGCTCATTGCACTTTCCTTATGGGGTGATCTGCCGGCGTCCCGGCTACTGCTTCATGACGTTCTT
>DASWAW010000274.1:0-2166 GCA_036390955.1 Arthrobacter sp. | reverse complement strand
AAGGCGGGTCGCCATTGGTTCCGGCGTCGGCGCAGTGATCGAGACCTACGACTTCATCGGTTTCGGCACGGCAGCCGCCCTGTATTTCGGAACTGCCTTCTTCCCCACCGGAGACCCGGTGACGGGCACCCTCGCCGCCTTCGCCACGCTGGGCGTCGGGTTTGCCGCCCGTCCCATCGGCGGGATCATCGGCGGCCACCTGGGCGACAAGCTCGGCCGCAAGCCGGTTCTGGTCGCATCGCTGATTCTGATGGGCATCGCCACCTTCGTGATCGGCCTGCTGCCCACCTACAGCCAGGTTGGCCTGCTGGCCCCTGCCCTGCTCGTGTTCGTCCGCATCGTCCAGGGCCTGGCCTTCGGCGCGGAATGGGGCGGCGCGATCCTGATGAGCTACGAACATGCTCCCTGGAAGTCCAAGGGCAAGTACACCGGCATGGTCCAGGCTGGCTTCCCGGTCGGGCTGCTGCTGGCAAACCTGGTGTTCCTCGCCAGCGCCCAGCTCGGCGGCGAACTCTCCTGGCGCATTCCGTTCCTCGCCAGCATCGTGCTGGTCGCCGTCGGCCTCATCATCCGCTCCAAGGTTCCCGAGTCCCCCGTTTTTGACGAGGTCAAGGACAGCGGCGACATTGTGAAGTCGCCCATCATCGAGGTCATCAAGACCGACTGGCGCAACATCGTCAAGGGCATCGGCCTCCGCATCGCCGAGACCGCAGGGTACGCCGTGTCCATCACCTACATGATTTCCTACCTGAACAGCCAGCACCTGGCGGACAAGACCCAGACGCTGGTGGCCCTCTGCATCGCCTCGGCCATCGGCATCTTCGCCACCCAAGCCTGGGCCCGGCTCACGGACAGGATCGGCCGCCGCCCCCTCTACGTCTGGTCCTGCGCCTTCGCCCTGCTGTTCGGCATCCCGATGTTCCTGCTGGTCAACACCGGTCTGTTCATCGCCATCATCATCACGCTCGTCATCTCCTACGCCGTCTGCCAGAACTCCCTCGCCGGCGCCCAGGGCGCCTGGTTCCCGGAACTGTTCCAGGCCAAAACCCGCTCCTCCGGGGCCTCACTGGCCTACCAGATCTCGGCCATGGTCTCCGGCTTCACCCCCTTCGTCACCACGCTGCTGTTCGTCAGCCTGGGCTGGATGGGCCCGGCCCTCCTCTTCAGCTGCTACGCAGCGATCGGCCTCTGGGCCGCCCTCGCCACCCGCGAAACCTGGGGCAAGCGGGAACGGCAGCTGGCGGATGAGGCCACCAAAAGCACCCCCCAGTCGGTGAACGCCTGATGAACACGACCAAAGAGGCCCACATGACCCCCACACAGGAAACCATCGCTACCGCCGGCACAGAACGCGTTGCCCGCGTTTCGGCCGCCGGGTACCGGATCCGGCACCACGCCCTGAACATGGGCGAGGTCCAGGGCCAGGGATACGTTGGCCAGGCCCTGGGCGCGGCGGACATGCTCGCCGCGGTCTACGCGGACCAGCTCCGGTTCCGCGCCGACGATCCCGAATGGGAGGAACGTGACCGGTTCCTGCTCTCCACCGGCCACTACGCCATCGGTCACTACGCGGCCCTGGCCGAGGCCGGGATCATCCCGGTCGAGGAACTGGACACCTACGGCTCGGACGATTCCCGGCTGCCGATGTCCGGGATGTCCACCTACACCCCCGGCATGGAAATCTCCGGCGGCTCCCTGGGCCACGGACTCTCCATCGCCGTGGGCATCGCCCTGGGCCTGCGCCACCAGGGCTCCGCCGCGAGGGTCTACAACTTCCTCTCCGACGGCGAACTCGACGAGGGCTCCACCTGGGAGGCCGCGATGGGCGCCCACCACCACCAGCTCGGCAACCTGACCGCGATGGTGGACATCAACGCCCTCCAGGCCGACGGCAAAACCGACACGGTGCTCCGCACGGAACCTGTCACGGAAAAGTGGGAGGCCTTCGGCTGGTACACCCAGCGCGTCGACGGCAACAACATGGCAGCTTTGCTGACCGCCTTCGACAACGCCGCCGCCCAGGCAGCCCTCACCGGACGGCCCTCCGTGATCTTGTGCGACACGAAGGTCGGCCGTGGCGTGCCGCTGCTGGAGGACCGGGAAAAGGCGCACTTCATGCGCATCGAGGAACACGAATGGCAGACCTGCCGCGAGCAGCTGACCGCA
>DASWAW010000273.1:0-1796 GCA_036390955.1 Arthrobacter sp. | reverse complement strand
TGGATACCCTCAGGTTCGCACCGGCAGTGGGGTGCGGCAGCCCTGGAGGGCCGGCGGAATTGTTCTGAAACCCGTTGATCTACACGCCACAACCAGGTGCCGTCCAATGGCATTGCGGGACAGCCCGGATCAGAGGATCCGCAGCTCCCTGCTCATCATTGGCGGTCTTGGGAACAAAGTCGCCGGACCGGAATCCGGATGTGGATCGGGTTCCAGCCACGATCATTGTCTCACAGGACCCGTCAAAGCAGGCGTAAGCGAGTCATCCGGCCCACGCCGTGTACCGAATAACGGGTGACGGCACGACGCATCCCGGACTTCATCCAGCCTCCGGCGATACAATCTGACCAGGTGCACCCGACCCGAAGGACAAACATTTCATGCCCAGCATTTCCAGTGCCACCGGCGAGGCAGCCGCGCAGCAGCGAGGCTCCAGCACGTCCGCTACAGAACAGCCGCTGCCTCCGATGACCCGCGACCGCCCGTTCGCGTGGCTCCTGCTGATCACCGGCGTCGTCGGCTGGCTTGCCTCCGGGGCCCTGGTGCTGGAGAAGCTGGCGGTCCTCAAGGACCCCAGCCACGTGACGGTGTGCGATGTGAACCCCTGGATCTCCTGCGGGCAGGTCATGCAGACCTGGCAGGGTTCGGTGTTCGGCTTCCCCAACATGTTCATGGGCATCGTGGCGTTCGCGGTCATTATCACCACGGCCATGGGCCTGCTCGCGGGGGCGACGTTTGCCCGCTGGTACTGGCTGGGGCTGCAGGCGGGCGTCACCCTGGGCTTCGCCTTCGTGGTGTGGCTCTGGTCGCAGGCGCTCTACTCCATCCACATCCTGTGCCCGTTCTGCATGGTCGTCTGGGCCGCGATGATTCCGCTGTTCGTTTGGGTCACCGTCCGCAACGTGACCCACGGCGTGATCCGGCTGCCCGCGGGCCCCACCCGGGTGTTGGGCGACTCGGGCTGGATCATCACGGCGCTGCTCTACGTCGCCGTCGTCGCCACCATCTTCTTCGCCTTCATCCAGGTCTTCATCGGGACCTCCGGCTACTAGGCACGCAGCCCGCATAAGACCACCGCGAGGTGACAGCTAAGGCCCATGTTCGCGATGAACATGGGCCTTAACTGTCACCTCGGCGGGAGGGCGGGTCCGGGAGTCAGTCCTGGAACCAGATCTTGATCTCGCGCTCCGCGGAGTCCACGGAATCGGAACCGTGGACCAGGTTCTGCTGCACCTTCAGGCCCCAGTCGCGGCCGAAGTCGCCGCGGATGGTCCCGGGAGCCGCCGTCGTCGGGTCCGTGGTGCCGGCGAGCGAGCGGAAGCCCTCGATCACGCGGTGGCCCTCGAAGATTGCGGCAACGACCGGTCCGCTGAGCATGAACTCGACGAGCGGCTCGTAGAACGGCTTGCCCACGTGTTCCTCGTAGTGCTGCTCCAGCAGTTCACGGCTCGCGTCGACCTTCTTGAGCTCGGCCAGGGTGTAGCCCTTGGCCTCGATGCGGGCGAGGATGCTGCCGGTCAGGTTGCGGGTGACGCCGTCGGGCTTGATCAGGACGAGGGTGCGCTCAATGCTCACAGCTGCTCCAATGTGTAGGGGGGTGGGGTTCGGAAACAAGTCTAGTTGCTCTCGCCTTCGGGGTGGGCTGCGTCCCAGGCGGCCTGCTCGCGTTCCCGCTGGGCGGCCTCCCGGTCGATCCGGATGCCGGTGCGGATGCCGTACCACCAGGCCACCGCGAAGAGGCCGCCGACGACGAACATCGCCGGCTCCAGGATGCCGGTCAGGATCAGCACGATCTG
>DASWAW010000272.1:0-14363 GCA_036390955.1 Arthrobacter sp. | reverse complement strand
TAGGTGCCCGGCTCCGGCCGGCAGGGAATAAGCGGAGGTAAATAGTGGCCAAGGCAGCACCGGCGGAACAGTTGAAGTTGCTCGAATTGCAGGGACTTGACGCAAAACTCAAATCCCTGTCCAACCGCCGCCGAAGCCTTGAAAGCGACTCCCGGATCACCGATCTTGAAGCGGCCCTCAGCGTGGCCAGCGGCGAACTCGGTGCGGCGAAGGTGGCCGTCCACGACGCGGAACTCGAGCTCAAACGCGCCGAAGCCGACGTCGAGCAGGTCGCCTCCCGGATCGAACGCGACGAGGCCAGGCTCAACAGCGGCACCGGCCTTTCGAAGGACCTCGTGGCCCTGCAGCGCGACCTCGTGTCGCTGAACAAGCGCCGCTCCGACCTTGAAGACGTCGAGCTCGAAGTCCTGGAGCGGCTGGACTCCCTCCGCCTGCGCCAGGCGAACCAGCAGCAGATCGTGGACGACATCCAGGGCTCCTTCGGCTCCATCCGTTCAGAGCTGGATGAGCAGCTCGCCGAGATCGCGGCCGAGGCCACGGTGGTGCGCGGCAAGCGCGCCGAGTTCGCGGAGGGGTTGGATGCCGGCCTGCTGGCGATCTATGAGAAGACCCTGGCCAAGCGTGGTGTCGGTGCGGCCCGCCTTTTCCACGGAACCTCCGAGGGCTCGGGCATGCAGCTGAGCCCCGGCGACCTCGCCGAAATCAAGGCCGCGGCCGAGGACGACGTGGTGTTCTGCCCGGATTCCGGCTGCATCCTGGTCCGCTCCGCCGACTGGGCCTAGCCACCAACTGACTCGCAGCAGGGGCCGTTTTGAACCCTCAGAACGGCCCCTGCTGCGAGTCAGTTGGGCAGGATCAGGTTCAGGGTGTGCGGCTTCCTTGCGGTGCCCTCCACCAGTTCGGCGGTCCACTTTTCGGCCGCGGCCCTCTGCAGCTGGACGGGTGTCTGCGGTGCCTTTCCCCGGCGGGACAGCAGGTGCCGGGCCAGTTCGCCCCGGGTGTGCTTGGCGAAGTGGCTGACCACTTTCCGTGCTCCGTTGACCTCGCTGAACACGTTGACCGCAACCGTCTGCGGCGGCGGGGGAGTCCACGCCGCCGCGTAGGTGCTGGAGCGGCAGTCCACCAGCAGGTGCCCTTCCGCGGCGGCCGCGAGGGCCGCGTTGAGCTGCGGCTTCCAGAATGACGCCAGGCGTCCGACGTCGGGCAGCGCGGTCGCCATCGACAGCCGGTAGGCGGGCACCCGGTCACCGAACCGAATGGCCCCCCAGAGCGCGGAAATGACCAGCACGCACGCGTCGGCCTTCTTCCGCTGGGCCGGGGTGAGGGAGTTGTAGTCCAGCGCGTCGTAGAGCACCCCGGAATAAACCTGGTGGGCGGGCGCCGCCGGTTCGGCGTGCAGCCTCAAGTTGCGTTCGACGTCGGCCCGCAGCGAGGCCCCCACGCCAAGTAGGGCCAGGGCGTCCTCATGGGCGCTGACCGTTCCGAGCCCCTCCAGCACCTTGGCCCGGTAGGTGTTCAGCCCGGGGAAGCTCAGGGAGGTCCAGTCGACGGCGTCGCCGGCCGTGGCGGGGGTCTTGCCTTCGGAGGGCGGCAGCAGAATCAGCACCGTCCAATCTTAGCGGGGCCCGTCCTTCCGGAGGCCCGCCCGGCTGGTGCCCGCGGGCCTACGCCGCCTTGACCGGCGCGGCCTGGGCGGAGGGCGGGGGAGCCTGGGCGGAGGAAGCCTGGGCCGCCTGGGCTGCCTGGTTTTCGCGGGCGAGGAAGGCAGACAGCTCTCCGATGGTGCTCATCAGCGGTGCCGGGAAGACGACCGTCGAGTTCTTGTCCACGGCGATTTCCACCAGGGACTGCAGGTTCCGCAGCTGGAGTGCCAGCGGGTGGGCCATCATCGTGTCCGAGGCGTCGCCCAGTGCTGTGGCGGCGATTGATTCGCCCTCGGCGGCAATGATCTTGGCGCGCTTCTCACGCTCGGCCTCGGCCTGGCGGGCCATGGCGCGTTTCATGGTTTCCGGCAGCTGGATGTCCTTGAGCTCCACCAGGGTGACCTCGACGCCCCACTCCAGCGTGAGGGCGTCGAGGATCTCGCGGATGTCGCTGTTGATGCGCTCCGTTTCCGAGAGTGTCTGGTCCAGGCTGTGCCTGCCGACGACTTTCCGCAGTGTGGTCTGGGCGATCTGGTTGATGGCCGCCGACACGTTTTCGATCGCCACGACGGACTTCACGGCGTCAATGACCCGGTAATAGGCCACCGCCGAGATGTCGACGCTGACGTTGTCCTGGGTGATGATGCCCTGCGACTGGATCGGCATCGTCACGATCCGCAGGCTGACGAGGGTGAGCTTGTCGATAAACGGGATGATGAAACGCAAGCCGGGCATCCGGACGCCAATCACCCGGCCGAGCCGGAACAGGACACCCTGCTCGTACTGCCGCACGATTTGGATCGCCATCTTGGCCAGCACGAGCACCAGAACCACAGCGATCAGCCACATGATGATGGCGGTCCAGTCCATCGGGATCGTTCCTTAACTGGGGGATACTTCCTTCCTAAATTCTCCCACCGGAGGCCCGAAAAGGATCCGGCGGGAGCCGGCTGCCGGGGGAGACCGTAGAATGAACAGCGGATGGGTTGACTAGGCGGCCGCGCGTCACGCAAGTGGCTCGAGGAACGTCCGGGCTCCGCAGGGCAGGGTGGTGGGTAACGCCCACTCGGGGTAACCCGCAGGCCAGTGCCACAGAGAATAGACCGCCTGCATGAAGCGCGTGCGTGCACGGGCAACAGGGCAGGTAAGGGTGAAACGGTGGTGTAAGAGACCACCAGCTTCCCGGGTGACCGGGAAGGCTAGGTAAACCCCACCCGGAGCAAGGCCAGACAGGGCACGTTTGAGGGCTGCCCGCCCGAGTGTCCGGGTAGGCTGCTGGAGGGCGTCGGCAACGGCGTTCGTAGATGGATGGCCGCTACTCCCGCGCTGGCAACCGCGCGGGAACACAGAACCCGGCGTATCGGTCAACCCATCCATTCACACCCCAGGGAGTGTCCCTGCGCGCCCGCGGATCCGGCCGGAGCCGCCACCGCGGGGCCGGGCAGTTGCCGCCCTACTTCCCCGAGCACAAACAAGAGCGGCGACCGGCACCATGTGGTGCCAGCCGCCGCCGGGTAGTACGGGTCGTGAATCAGGCCTTGGCCTTGCGCTTCACCCAGCCCCACACTCCTGTTGCCACAAAAAGGACCAGGCCAATGACGGCCAGCCAAAGCAGGCCCTTGACGGCAAAGCCAAGAATCGAAAGAACAAGCCAGATGATAAGTAGTGTGATTATTAGTCCCATACGGACATCCTACGGGGCAACGGTCCCGACCCGAGGGATGTAGGCGGCTGGCAGGTCCCGCCAGCCGTCGGCGCTGCCAGGATGCGGACAGACGAGGTGAACCCCGTCGCTGCGGCGCTGGAGGCTGAAGCAAATGCTTGACATCATCCCGGCGGGACCAGAGACTGCAGTGAGCGTTTCAAGCAACGGTGCAGTCTGCAAAAAAGCATAGGAGTCACAGTGCCGGATGAGGAAGCATACGACTACGTCATTGCCGGCGGCGGCAGCGGCGGCAGCGTCCTGGCCGGCAGGCTCAGTGAAGACCCCTCCATCCGCGTCCTTTTGCTCGAGGCAGGCAGATCCGACCGGCACCCGTTCATCCATGTTCCCGCGGGCTTCCCGAAACTCAAGGGCGGCCCGTACCAATGGGACTACGCAAGCATCCCCCAGAAGCACAGCAACGGCCGCCGCATCCCGCTCGCCCAGGGCCGGGTGCTGGGCGGCGGGGGGTCCATCAACTCGCAGGTTTTCACGCGCGGTGTCGCCGAGGACTATGACAGCTGGGTCACGGACTTCGGCTGCGAGGGCTGGTCTGCCGATGAGGTGGGAAAGTACTTCCTGCGCTCCGAGTCGAACAGCCGGCTCTCGGCACCGCACCACGGAACCCAGGGGCCGCTCGGCGTCTCCGACCTGCTGCGCCCGCACAAGCTCTCGGCGGCGTTCGTGAAGGCGGGGCAGGAGTTCGGGCTGCCCTACAACAGCGATTTCAACGGTGCCGAGCAGTACGGCGTCGGCTTCTACCAGACCACCACTAAGAACGGCCGCCGGTGCAGCGCGGCCGTCGCCTACCTCAGGCCCGCCCGCAAGCGGGACAACCTCACCGTCCGGGCCAACGTGACCGTCTCCAGGGTGATCATCCGGGATGGCCGGGCCGTCGGGATCCAGGCGATCGAAAGCGGCACGGCGCGAACATACAGCGCGAGCCGCGAGGTGATTGTCTCCGCCGGCGCTTTCGGCTCGCCCAAGCTGCTGCAGCTTTCCGGCATCGGCGACCCGGCCGATCTCGCGGCCGCCGGCATCGACACCGTCCATGCCCTGCCCGGCGTCGGGAAGAACCTGCACGACCACTGCGACGTCGACATCGTCTACGAACTCACGGACTACCACAGCCTGGACCGGCTGAACCAGGTGCGCCCCGCCACGGTCCTGGCCGGCGTCGAGTACCTGGCCTTCCGTTCGGGACCGTTCGCTTCCACCCTGGTCGAGGCCGGTGGCTTCAGCTATGCGAACAAGGAGGAGGCGACCCCCGACCTGCAGTTCCACTTTCTGCCCGCCGCGCGGGTTGGGACGGGCGCCGCAGCGCTGCGGCCCGGCTTCGGAGCCACGTTGAACTCGTACTTTCTGCGGCCACGGAGCCGGGGAACCGTGCGTCCCGCGTCCGCCGACCCGGCACAGGCGCCGCTCATCGATCCGAACTACCTCGCCGACGACTATGACCTTGAGATGGCCATCGCCGGCGTGCAGCAGAGCCGGCAGATCATGGAGCAGCCGTCGATGGCTTCGCTGGTCAAGGCGGAGCACATCGGCGACGGCACAAGGGTGGAAACCCGCGACGAGTACGTGAAGTTCGTGCGCTCCTACGGGCGGACCTCGTACCACCCGGTCGGCACCTGCGCGATGGGAACCACTGATGATTCCGTCGTTTCGCCGCGGCTGAAAGTCCATGGGCTGGAGGGGCTGCGGGTCGTTGACTCCTCGATCATGCCCCGGCTGGTGAGTGCCAATACGCAGGCGCCGACCATCATGATCGCGGAAAAGGCCGTCGACATGATCCGCCAGGACGCCCGGTAGCGGACTATCTGGCCAGTTGCTCCGCCAGCTCCCACGGCGTGTCGGTGAAGACCCCGTCCGCGCCCTCGTCCCGCAGCCGCGACGCCGTGGCCTCGTCGTTGACGGTATACGGCCAGACGGTCAGCCCGGAGCGCTTCAGCTTGCGCAGGTAGCTTTCGCTGACACTCTTGGCCGGGCCGACATACCCGATTCCGCTGGGCCCGATCGACGCCGGATTAGGCTCTTCCCCGTCCCGCAGGAGATACATCACCTGAAGCCCCGACCGGGCCAGGGCCTGGGCGGCCGGGAAGCTGAACGTCTGTACGATCACCTTATCCTTGATGCCGCGCCGAAGGATGGACTCGGCGAAGGCCGCCAGGTCGATGGTGGGGTCCTTCACCTCGGGGACCAAAATGTTGCGCCCGCCGTACAGGTCCAGCATGTCTTCCCACGTCGTCGGAGTGCCCTCGGCGCCGCCCAGCGGGTTCCGGATGCGGGCCCCTTTCCACTGGTCCAGTGTGAGGTCGGATGCGCGGCCGGTGACTCCGGTCATGGAGCGATCAGCAGTCTCGTCGTGCAGCGGAACAACCGTCCCGTCCTGGAGTTGCCGCAGGTCCGTTTCGATCGGGAATGCCGTTTTGCTGACGGCTTCGAAGGCTTCGGCGGAGGACTCCGGGTAGACCAGCGCACCGCCGCGGTGTGCCACCAGGGTAAACAGCGCCGCCTCTGAGGTTTGACTTGCTGACGCCGGACTGGACGGACCTCCGGCCGGACCCGATGAAACAGCACCCGATGAGGCCGGACCCGATGAGGGCGGACCCGACGACGCCGGACCCCCAGGCGGAGCGGCCGGGGTGCACCCGGTACACAGTAAGACGCCCAGCAGGATCGCCCCAATCTTGTCCATGGGCCCAGCGTAACCGGCCGCGCGTTGTGTGTGTGAGTCATTTCACGCGTCACCGGGCACTGGACCGGGCGGGCCCGCCGGTAGAATGGTTGCTGAACGTAGAAGTTCTGCCGCCGGGCCTGCGTTCGCAGCCGGTGGCTTTTATTTTGCTCGACACAGGCGCCCGGGGTGGACCGAATCCCCGCCGGCGCCGAGGTTCCGGACACCCTCCGGCGGCCGACTTCCGCATACGACGTCGTATGCAGTGGATTCTAGGAAGGTATTTCTGTGAGCCAGACGTCAGATTCTTGTCTTGATACGTGGATGGGCCGGGAGGCGCTCGCCGAGGCCATGATCCCCGTGATCGGCCGGCTGTACCGCGAGAACAACGTGGTCACCTCCATCCACGGTCGCAGCCTGATCAACAAGTCCACCATGAACATCCTCAAGGCGCACCGCTTCGCCCGCCGGATGAGCAAGGAAGAACTGCGCCTCGAAGAGACCGCCCCGCTGCTGGATGCCCTGACCAAGCTGGAGCTCGGTGCCGCTGCCATCGACATCGCCCGCCTCACCGAGAAGTACCGCGTCGAGGGCAAGGGCGCCACCCTGGACCAGTTCCTCCGTGTGGAACTCGCCGAGGTTGTCGGCAAGCGTGGCGGCGACGACCGCACCAGCACCGACGTCGTCCTCTACGGCTTTGGCCGCATCGGCCGGCTCCTGGCCCGCCTCCTGATCGAAAAGGCCGGTGGCGGCCACGGCCTGCGCCTGCGCGCCGTCGTGGTCCGCCGCGGTTCAGACAACGACCTCGCCAAGCGCGCCAGCCTGCTGCGCCGCGATTCGGTCCACGGCTCCTTCGAGGGCACCATCAAGGTGGACCTTGAGAACGACACCATCACCGCCAACGGCGTCCAGATCCAGGTCATCTACTCGGACAACCCCGCAACGGTTGACTACACCGCCTACGGCATCCACGACGCCCTCCTCGTCGACAACACGGGACGCTGGCGCGACGCCGAGGGCCTGTCCCAGCACCTGTTGAGCAAGGGCGTTTCCCGCGTGCTGCTCACCGCTCCGGGCAAGGGCGACCTGAAGAACATCGTGCACGGCATCAACCACGGCACCATCACCGACTCGGACAAGATTGTCTCCGCGGCCTCCTGCACAACCAACGCCATCACCCCGGTGCTGAAGGCGATCAACGACCGCTACGGTGTGGTGCACGGGCACGTTGAGACGGTCCACTCCTTCACCAACGACCAGAACCTGATCGACAACTTCCACAAGGGTGACCGCCGCGGCCGCTCCGCCGCGCTGAACATGGTAATCACCGAGACCGGTGCCGCCAAGGCCGTGGCGAAGGCCCTGCCGGAACTGCTGGGCAAGCTCACCGGCAGCTCCATCCGCGTCCCCACCCCGGACGTGTCCCTGGCCATCCTGAACCTGAGCCTGGAAAACGGCACCACCAAGGACGAGGTCAACGACTACCTGCGGGAAATGTCGCTGCACTCGGAACTGCGGAAGCAGGTCGACTACATCGATTCGCCCGAGGTTGTCTCCACTGACTTCGTCGGCTCGCGCCGCGCGGGGATCGTCGACGGCCTGGCCACCATCTCCAACGACAAAAACCTTGTCCTCTACGTCTGGTACGACAACGAGTTCGGCTACAGCTGCCAGGTGGTCCGTGTCATGGAGGAAATGGCCGGCGTGAACCCGCCGTCGTTCCCGGCCAAGGACGCAGCGGCAACCCTGGAGGCAGCCGGCCTGCCCGTCGAGGTCACGGCCTGACACCCCTCCGCTGACTCTGTTCCACCTTTCCCGGCCGGTCCTCTGGAATCGGCCGGGAAAGGGCACCACAATGGTGCAATGGAACAGAACTCTGCGGTAGAGCACGAAACCACCCTGGAACACGCACTGGACGTCGCGCGGCGGAACGCCAAGGAAGCCAAGCGGCTCCTCGATGATGCCCGTGCCAAGTATGCGGCCGGTGACGTCGACGAGGCGCGGGTCCGGCAACTCGAATCCCTCATGGCCCTCGCCAACGAAGATCTTGTACGCGTGACAAAAGAGAACTAGCAGGGCACCTGTCCTCCACACTGTGGACAACCGCTGCGGCGGTGTGGCCCGGGCCTAGGCTTCAGGGGTGGAAAGACTACGACCCGCGCGGGCGTGTCCCTGCCCCCGGCGTGCTGCCCGGGACGGGCAGGCCTGGGAGCGGCCGGCCGGGACGCCGGCGTGACCTTCACCTGGGCCGGATTCCGGCGGGCACGACGGCGGTCCCGCCAGGCCTGGGCGCTGCTGGCCGCCGCCGGGCTTGCGGTGGTCGCCGGACTCGGCTGGTTCTTCACCGCCGGGCAGTTTGCCGCATTCGATGCCCCCGCCGACGGACCCCGCGAGGCCCCCGTGCTGGCAGCCGGCTGGATGAACGCCGTCCCCTCCGTGCGGTCTGTCCCGGCCGGCCCGGCCGCGGCCCTGCTCGACACGCTGGCCGTCAAGGGGCGCGCGGCCAAGGACAACTACGACCGAAGCGCCTTCGGCCAAGCCTGGCTGGACGCCGACCGCAACGGCTGCGATACCCGCAATGACATCCTCCGCCGCGACCTCCCGGACGCCCAATTCACCGAAGGATCCCGCTGCCTCGTGGCCGCCGGATCGTTCCGGGAACCGTACACCGGCCGCCTGATCACCTTTCACCGGGGAGCCGGCAGCAGCAAATCGGTGCAGGTGGACCACGTCGTGGCGCTGGGAGATGCGTGGCAGAAAGGCGCCCAGCAGTTGACCGCGGCGCAACGCGAACACCTCGCGAATGATCCGCTGAACCTGATCGCCGTTGACGGGCCCGCCAACCAGGACAAGGGCGCATCCGACGCCGCCACCTGGCTCCCGCCGAACAAGGCTTTCCGCTGCCACTATGTCGCCCGGCAGATCTCCGTCAAGGCGGCCTACCGGCTGTGGGTCACCCCGGCGGAGAAGGACGCGATGAAACGGGTTCTCGGTTCCTGTCCCGGGCAGCAGACGGTTGGTGCGGCTCCTCAGTAGACTTCAGCCATGGACATCGTCGAATACCTGGCACCGCTGCTGGGCAGCCGGCAGGGAACCAACCGCCTCCGCATCATGCCGACGGACGAGTATCAGGAGTCGGCGGCCACCGCTACGGCGGGTGTGACGGCTGCGCATTTTGCGACGATTTCCTACACCTGGTCCGACGCGGACAAAGCCCAGGACGGCCTCCTGCTGCTGGGCGGCGGCACCGCCGAGGGAGAGTCGAAGGCGGTGTGGGTGGATTCCTGGCACACCGGGCCGGTGTGGATGAACCTCAGCGGCGGCGTTGGCGGGGACGGTGTGCTCCGGCTGAACGGCTCCTACTCCGCTCCGACCGGCCCGGACTGGGGCTGGCAGATCCACATCAGTCCGGGGGAGGGGGAGGTCACCATGCACAACGTCGTTCCCGGGCACGATCCCTATCAGGTCATTGAACTCAAGCTGGTGTCCGGGGCCCTGCGTTAATTCCGCGGGCCCCCCAGATCACCAGCCCGGCCAGGCCCGGCTTCACAAGCCCGTGTTTCCGTCCAGGGACTGGGCGGCGAGTTCGGCTTCCAGCCGTTCGACGTCCCCGCGGTGGCAGAGTTCGGTGGCCAGCGTTGTCACGGTGGCGCTTCCGGCGGCGACGGCGGCCCGGAGCGCCTCCGGCAGGGTGCGGCCCTGGGCCAGGCGGAGGACGAACGCGGCGAGGAAGCTGTCGCCGGCCCCGACGGTGCTGGTCACCTTCACCCGGGGAACGGCCATCCGCAGAATCCCGGATTTCGAGGCGAGCACGGCCCCTTCGCCGCCGAGGGTCAGGGCGACGTGTTCCGCGGAGCCGTCCGCAACCAAGGCGGCGGCCGCTTCGACCTGGCTTTCGTCGCCCTCCAGGGTCGTTCCAAAATGCAGCCCCAGCTCGCGGCGGCTCGGCTTCACCAGGAAGACCCCTTCGGCGAGGGCTTCGGCCAGCGCCGGTCCGGAGGCGTCCACGATGCAGCGCGCGTCCTGCTGCCGCGCCAGCCTGGCCACCCGGGCGTAGAAGTCCTCGGGGACGCCCGGCGGCAGGCTTCCGCTGGCCACGACATACCCGCCCGCGGGAATCGAGTCCGCCACGAGCGCCAGGCACAACCGCCACTCGGGCTCACTCAACTCGGGGCCCTGCAGCACGAAACGGAACTGCTTGCCCGTCGTCGTCTCATCGACTGTAAAGTCCTGGCGGGTGCTTCCCTGGATCGGCACGGCCAGGGTGGGGACGCGTTCGGCTTCGATGAGCCGGCGGTATGCCTCTCCGGTGGGTCCCCCGGCGGTGTAGACGGCCAGGGTGCGGCCGCCGAGGCGCTGGACCACCCGGGACACGTTCACGCCGCCGCCGCCCGGGTCCAGGCGGCTGGTGCCGCAGCGCAGCTTGTGGCCGCTGATGACCTGCTCCGTTGTGGTGCTGACGTCCAGGGCGGGGTTCACGGTGAGCGTGAGGATGGGCTGCATCGGCATCGGTCTGGGGGCTTCCATGGCCCAAGCATAGGAGCATGAGGTTGCCGGTGTCCCCGGCAGGACGTCCCCTTGTGCCGCGGTCGCCCGCTCGGCGAGAATGGGCGCGGCAGGATTGGCGGTACGACAGCCGCCGCAACCAGTGGAACGGGAACCATGGCACAAAGCAACGGCGGCGCCGACCAGTCTGACTCCGGCAGGTCTGGCGCCGGCAAGGGCGGCAAGGGCGGCAAGGGCGGGAAGTCCGGCAAGGCCGGCAAGTCCGGCTCCGGCAAGGCACAGGCTGGGCGGAAGGGCGCCAAGGGCAACGGCTCGGGCGGCAAGGGGCGGTTGCCCCTGAGTGTTTATGAGGCCGAGCTCTTCCGGCTCCAGGCCGAGCTCGTGGCGCTGCAGGAATGGGTGCGCAGCACGGGGGCGCGTGTTCTGGTGATCTTTGAGGGACGCGACGCCGCCGGCAAGGGCAGCGCGATCAAGCGGCTCACGGAGTACCTGAACCCGCGCGTTGCCCGTATTGTGGCGTTGCCGGCCCCGACTGAGCGGCAGCGGGGTGAATGGTATTTCCAGCGCTACGTTCAGCATCTGCCCGCCGCGGGCGAGATCGTCCTGATGGACCGCTCCTGGTACAACCGGGCCGGCGTCGAACACGTGATGGGGTTCTGCACGCCCACGGAACACAAGCGCTTTATGGCCCAGTGCCCGGTCTTTGAACGGCTGCTGGTCCAGGACGGCATCCTGCTGTTCAAATACTGGTTCTCGATCAGCCACGCGGAACAGGAACGGCGCTTCAAGTCCCGGCTGGATGATCCGATGCGGCAGTGGAAGCTCTCGCCGATGGACCGCGAATCGATCCTGCGCTGGGAGGACTACTCCCGGGCCAAGGACGACATGTTCATGCAGACAGATACCGCCGAATCTCCCTGGTATGTGGTTGAGGCCGAGGATAAACGCCGCGCACGGATCAACATGATCGCCCATCTGCTCTCCAGCATCGACTACACCGAAGTCCGGATGGAGCCGGTGACCCTGCCGGAAAGGCCGAAAGCCGTCAACTACACGCGCCCGCCGCGGGATCTCTTCCGCTACGTTCCGGACCACGCCGCCATCCTCCAGAAGCCGGGCGACGACTAGCCGGCGGGCCGGTCATTCATCGCGCCCGGGTGCCGCCGGCCGCCCCGGGCAGGTAGGGTACCGGCATGGACATCATCCTCGTACCCGGATTCTGGTTGGACGCCTCATCCTGGGAGGAGGTGACACCGCCGCTGGTTGCGGCCGGGCATCAGGTCCACCCGCTCACGCTGCCCGGGCTGGAATCGGCCGACGCGCCGCGGGCCGGCATCGGCCTGCGCACCCACGTCGACGCCGTCGTGGCCAAGATCGACGAATTCGATGCCCCGGTGGTCCTGGTGGGCCATTCGGGCGGGGGCGCCATCATCCACGGCGCCGTCGACGCCCGCCCGGACCAGGTGGCGCGGGCCATCTACGTTGACAGCGGCCCCCTCGGCGACGGCGGCGTCATCAACGACGAGCTGCCGGACGACGGTGACGAGGTCCCGCTTCCGCCGTGGGAGTTGTTTGACGACGAGGACCTCACCGATCTTGACGAGGAGCTGCGGGCCATGTTCCGGGCCCGCGCCATCCCGCAGCCCAAGGGGGTTGCCCAGGACCGGCAGCGGCTGCACGACGAGCGCCGCTATGACGTCCCCGCGACCGTTATCGCCTGCGAGTTCCCGTCGGCCATGCTGATCGAAATGGTCGCGGCGGGCCACCCGTATGTCGCGGAGCTCGGGCGCGTCCGCGACGTCGACTACGTCGACCTTCCCACCGGGCACTGGCCGCAGTTCACCAAGCCGGAGGAGCTGGGCGCGGCGATCCTGGCCGCCGTCGACCGGAGCGTGTGAGCCCGCAGCTCAGTGCCCGAACGGGTCCGGATCCACGCCGGGCATCCAGGTCAGCCCGGGAACGCCCCAGCCGCTCTTTTTGGCCTGTTTCATCGCCTTGCGGGCGTAGCGGTCGGTCAGCCGGTTGACGTAGAGCTTGCCGTCGAGGTGGTCGTATTCGTGCTGGATCACCCTGGCGAACCATCCCGTGGCCTCGAAATCGACCGGGTTGCCGTCGCCGTCGAAACCCTGCACCCGGGCCCACTCCGCGCGCTTGAGCGGGTACTGGCCGCCGGGGAAGGACAGGCACCCCTCCTCGTCCTCGTCCGGGTCCGGCAGCGCGCCGGAAATCTTGGACAGGGTCAGGACCGGGTTGACGACGGCGCCGGCCGGCGGGGCGCCGTCGTCGTTGTCGTACTTGTAGATGAACAGCCGTTTGCCCACCCCGACCTGGGGCGCGGCGAGACCGACGCCGTTGGCGGCGTCATTGGTCTCGAACATGTCGGCGATCAGGGTCCGGAGCTCGTCGTCGAAGACTTCAACCTCGGCGGCCCGGCGGTGCAGTACGGGCTCGCCCCAGATCGTGATGGGAAGTACGGTCATGGCAGGAAAGTTCCTCTGGTGCTGTGCGGCGGGCGGGGTCAGTCGGCGATCGTGCGGCCGACGACGTCTCGCATGATTTCGTTGGTGCCGCCGAAGATGGTCAGCAGCCGGGCCGCCAGGAAGGCCTGCGCCACGGGGTATTCCAGGATGTAGCCGTAGCCGCCGTGGAGCTGGAGGCAGCGGTCCGTGACGGATTTGGCGCGCTCGGACGCCCAGAGCTTCGCGCGGGCGGCGGAGGCGGCGTCGAGTTCGCCGGCGTTGAAGGCCAGGATCGCCTGGTCCACGTAGGTCTCGGTGACCTCGACCTCGGTGAGGATGTCGGCCAGTTCGAAGCGGCTGTTCTGGAAATCGATGATCCGCTCGCCGAAGGCGTTGCGGTCCTTCGTGTAGCGGACGGTCGCCTCGTAGACGGCGCGGACGACGGCGGAGCTCGCCACGGCGATCGCGAGCCGGCCCTGGGGGAGCTGCCCGGCGGCGTACTGCAGGCCCTTGCCCTCTTCGCCGACGAGGTCCGCGTGCGGCACCCGGACGTTGTCGAAGAACAGTTCGGCGGTATCGGAGGCCTTGAGGCCCATCTTGTCCAGCTGCCGGCCGGTCGCGTAGCCCTCGCCTTTGCGGACCATGAACAGGGAGAAGGAGTCCCGGCCGCCCCGGCCGGTGCCGCCGTCGGTGCGGGCCAGGACCAGCGAGGCGTCCCCGGAGATGCCGTTGCCGATGAAGGTCTTCTGGCCGCTGATCAGCCAGTCGTCGCCGTCGCGGACGGCCTTGGTGCGGATGCCGCGCAGGTCCGACCCCGCGCCGGGCTCGGTCCAGGCGACCGAGGTGACCGTCTCGCCGGAGACCATGCCCGGAAGCCAGCGGCCCTTGAGCTCGTCGGAGCCGTACGCCAGCAGGTGCGGGAGGACCAGGTCATCGTGCAGGTGGAACGCCAGGCCCACCGCGAGGTGGTTGCTCTTGGCGAATTCCTCGTCCAGCACGGCGCGGTAGCGGTAGTCGGCCATGCCCATGCCGCCGAACTCTTCCGGAACGGCCAGGCCCAGCAGCCCCTGCTCGCCGGCCGCTGTCCATAGTTCGCGGGACATCATGTGGTCCGTGTCCCACTGGGCGTAATGCGGTGCCACGGCCCGGGCAGTGAACTCGGACGCCATCTCACGGAACATCTCGTGGTCTTCTTCAAAAAGCTTGCGCTTCACTGCGTTTCCTTCCGTGCACTGTTCCATGGACAGACAACAAAGGCCGCACCGGATATCCGGTACGGCCTTCGTCTAAGGTCGGACAATTACTGCCGTCCTTCATGAGGGTGAGCGACGGGGGTTGAACCCGCGACCTCCTGGACCACAACCAGGCGCTCTGCC
>DASWAW010000271.1:0-1557 GCA_036390955.1 Arthrobacter sp. | reverse complement strand
GGCCTCGTACATGAGGTGGAGGTCCCCCACCACAGGGTGCCGGAAGTGCTTGCGGCCGGTGTAGTGCAGGCGCACGTTGTGGGCCGCCCACCGGGTTCGGAACTCCTCACTGCGCGTGGACAGTTCACCCACAAGGTCGGTCAGGCCGCGGTCGTAGGGGTCGCGGCCGGCCTCGGTGCGCAGGATCGCCACCGTGTCATTCGCGGCACGCTCCCAGTCCGGGTAGAAACCGTAGGACCGGTTGTCCAGAAAGAGGAACCGCGCAAAGTTGGCGGGCCGGGCGGGGCTGCTGTACATCTCGGAGTACATGGCGCGGCCGAGCTGGTTGGCTGCCAGGATGTCCAGGCGCCCGTTGCGCACGAACGCCGGGGCGCCGGTCATTGCGTCGAGCATCAGCTGGATGCTCGCACGGACCGGCTGGGTGGCGGCGCGGCGTCGCTGCGGCTTGCGGCCGCTGGTGCCAGCGGCCCGGGCCAGATCGAACAGGTGCGCCTGCTCCGCCTCATCGAGCTGCAGCGCCCGCGCCAGGGCTTCCAGGACGCCCTCGGACACTCCGGAAAGGTTTCCGCGTTCCAGCCGGGTGTAATACTCGACACTGACCCCGGCCAGCATCGCGACCTCCCCGCGCCGCAGTCCGGGGACCCGGCGGTTGCCGCCGTACACGGGCAGACCCGCCTGTTCCGGGGTGATTTTCGCCCGCCGGGTGGCCAGGAAGTCGCGGGTCTCGCTCTGGTTGTCCATACCTTCAACGTTAGAGGGTGCGGCCCCCTAAGGGAGTCCCTGCCAGTACCCCTCACAGCAGGGCCTCCCTGACCGGCCGCTGCTTGGTGTTTGATGGATAGTGCCCCCGATGACGACCGGGCCGAAAAGCCGCACCTGACCGGTGCCGGACGCCGGGGCACCCCCCACACCATCCACAAGCAGGAGATCCATGCTTACCGTTAACGCTTACGCCGCCCCCTCCGCGACGGAATCCCTCGTTCCGACCACCATCGAGCGCCGGGACGTTGGCCCGCTCGACGTCCTGATCGACATCAAGTTCGCCGGCATCTGCCACTCCGACATCCACACCGTCCGCGGCGACTGGGGCCCCCAGCAGTACCCGCTGGCACCGGGCCACGAAATCGCCGGCATCGTCACCGAGGTCGGCTCGGCCGTGACCAAGCACGCCGTTGGCGACCGGGTCGGCGTCGGCTGCATGGTGAATTCCTGCGGCGAGTGCGTCAACTGCCAGAAGGGCGAGGAGCAGTACTGCCTCGCCGGGAACACCGGCACGTACGGCGCCGTGGACCGCGACGGCTCAATCACCCAGGGCGGCTACTCCACCCATGTGGTGGTTACCGAGGACTTCGTCGTGCGGATCCCCGAGGGCATCGAGCTCGACGTCGCCGCGCCGCTGCTCTGCGCCGGCGTCACCACCTACTCGCCGCTGCGCCACTGGGGCGCCGGACCCGGCAAGAAGGTGGCCATCGTGGGACTCGGCGGCCTCGGACACATGGCCGTCAAGCTCGCGCACGCCATGGGCGCCGAGGTGACCGTGCTGTCACAGTCGCTGAA
>DASWAW010000270.1:0-7039 GCA_036390955.1 Arthrobacter sp. | reverse complement strand
CAGCTCCTGGGCGGCCAGCGTGTCCCGGCCGCCGCACGCTTCGGCCTGGGCTAGAAATGCTCCATGACATCCGCGCTGACGCCTGAACTCGATGCCGCCATCCGGGAAGGCAACAGGAACCGCGACCGCGACAACATGCAGCCGACCATCGACCATTTCCGCCGGTTGCTCACCGACCATCCCGGCAATCCCCACGTCCTGTATGAGCTCGGCGGCGCCTATGACACGGCCGGCCAGGAAGAGAGCGCGCGCGGATACTACGAGCAGTCGATGGGCGCCGGCCTGCAGGGTGACGTCCTCCGCCGGTGCCTGCTGCAGTACGGCAGCACCCTGCGGAACCTGGGGCTCCACCAGGAATCCCTCGCGGCGCTGGGGCGTGCGCGCGAACAGTTCCCCGAATCGGACTCCGTCCGGCTGTTCCTGGCCCTGTCGCTCCATGCCGCCTCCCGCAGCGATGCCGCCGTCGCCGAACTCCTGGAGCTGGCAGCAGACCGGATCCGCACCGGGGATGTCAGCCGCTATGAGGTCGCCCTGCGCGGAAACGCCGCCTACCTGGCCGACCGGGACCGGCTGGCCCGAGGCGGAACAGCGTAGGTCCGACCCCGGAACGGGTCACGAGCCTCAGACCGTGACGACGACCTTGCCGAGGGCGTGCCCGCCGTGCATGTGCCGGATTGCTTCCGGGGTGTCGCCCAGCGGATAGCTCTTCTCGACGACCGGCGTGACGGAGCCGGCGTCGATGAGCTGGGCGAGGAAGCGAAGGTCCTCCTGCCGCTCCGTTGCCATCAGACCCGTGAGCTTCTGGCCGACGAACAGGGAGAGCATCGAGGCCCGGAGGGAGCGCTCAAATCCTCCGGTCCATCGGCCGCCTCCTTCGCCTCCCACGATCACGAGGGTTCCCCGGGGTTTGAGCGCGCGCCGCAGGACTGAGAGCTTGCGGTTGCCGGCCGTGTCGAGGATGAGGTCGTATTGCCTCGCCCCGTCCGCGAAGTCGTCGTGTTTGTAGTCAATGACGTGATCGGCGCCGAGCGACCGGACCAGCTCCAGCTTGGCGGTGCTGCATACCCCGGTGACGTGCGCACCGAGCGCCCTGGCGAGCTGGACGGCGAAGGAGCCCACCCCGCCGCCGGCGCCAATGACCAGGACGTCCTGCCCGGACTGGAGCTTGCCGCTATCGCGGAGGCCCTGCAGTGCCGTGGTGGCGGAGATGGGAACGACGGCTGCCTGCTCGAAGCTGGCGCTCACCGGCTTCAGGGCGATCCTGGCCTCCCTGGCGCAGACGTATTCGGCAAAGGTTCCCTCGGCTGTCCCGAAGACCTCATCCCCCGCACGGAACCCGACAACGTTCCGCCCCACTGCTTCCACCCGGCCGGCGACTTCCCGGCCGCGGATCGGGTTCTTGGGTGCCTTGAGCCCAAAGAACGCACGCGTCAGATACGGCAGCCCGGTCATAAGATGCCAGACCCCCTGCTCGACGCCGGCGGCGCGGACCCGGATCAGCACTTCGTCCTCCCCGGGCACCGGCTTCTCGACGTCGCGCAACTCCAGTACCTCCGCAGAGCCGTACACGTCCTGGACGATGGCTTTCATGATGCGTCACCTTCACTGTCGGATGGAGCTTGAGACCCGGGTCGGTTCTACCACGGCTGGAAGCCCGTCCGTTAGGCCATGACGTGGTGCCGCCTGCGCGGTTTGTCTGACATCGAAGACACCAGCTGCCCGTGAGGCTCATCACAGCTCCGCCCGACATGGTCTGCTGGATAGCGATCCCCCTCCCAATGACGAGAAGGTATTCGCATGCAACAAGCCACCACTGACACCCGGCCAACGCCCCCAGCGGGACCCGCCGGCCCTGGCGGCAGCGCGGTCGGCGCCGCCGTCGGAACTGTCCTGAACCGCGGACTCAACGTCCGCCATATCCGCTTCATGGCACTGGGCTCCGCGATCGGCACCGGGCTGTTCTACGGCTCCGCGTCGGCCATCCAGAAGGCGGGCCCTGCCGTCCTGCTGGCCTACATGATCGGCGGCGCCGCGGTGTTCATGGTGATGCGCGCCCTGGGTGAGATGGCGGTGCGGCACCCCGTGTCGGGTTCCTTCGGCCAGTACGCCAGCCGCTACCTCGGCCCGCTGGCAGGATTCGTGACGGGCTGGACCTATGTTTTCGAGATGGCGATCGTGGCCATCGCGGATGTCACGGCTTTCAGCATTTACATGGGCTTCTGGTTCCCCGAGGTCGAGCGCTGGATCTGGGTTCTGGCGATCATCTTCTTCCTGGCGGCCCTGAACCTGCTCAGCGTGAAGGTCTTCGGTGAGCTTGAGTTCTGGTTCTCGCTGATCAAGGTGGTGGCGATCATCGCCATGATCGTGGGCGGCGCCGCCATCATCGCTTTCGGTTTCCAGGCCGGCGGCGCCACCGTGGCACCAGGTCTGGGCAACCTCGTGGAGCACGGCGGCCTGTTCCCCAATGGTTTCGAGGGGCTCCTGGCCTCGTTCGCCGTGGTGATGTTCGCCTTTGGCGGCATCGAAACCCTGGGCATCACCGCCGGGGAGGCGGCGGATCCGAAGTCGGTGATCCCGAAGGCCGTCAACACGGTCCCGGTGCGCGTGCTGCTCTTCTACGTGCTGACCCTGGGTGTCCTGATGAGCCTGTTCCCCTGGAACGAGATCGGCACCAACGGCAGCCCGTTCGTGCAGATCTTCAGCGGACTGGGCATCCCGGCCGCGCCCCACATCCTCAACGCGGTGGTCATCACTGCCGCGCTCTCCGCGATCAACAGCGACATCTTCGGCGCCGGCCGGATCCTCTTCGGCCTGTCCCGGCAGGGGCACGCCCCGGCCAGCTTCGGCCAGGTGTCCCGCCACGGTGTGCCGTGGATGACGGTGGTGATGATGGCGGGCATCCTGCTGGTGGGCGTGGTGCTGAACGCGGTCATCCCGGAGAACGTCTTCCTGCTGATCGCCTCGATCGCGACCTTCGCCACCGTCTGGGTCTGGGTGATGATCCTCGCCTCGCATGTGGCGATGAAGCGCGAGATCGCCCGCAGGGGGCTGCCGGCGTCGGACTTCCCGTCGCCGTGGTGGCCGGCTGCCTCGGTGGCGACGATCGTGTTCATGGCCCTCGTCATCGTGATCCTGGGTGCATTCGAGGACACGCGCGTGGCACTCTATGTGGGCGCCGTGTGGCTCGGACTGCTCGTGATTTCCTACCGGCTGTGGGTCCGCGGCCACGGCCGCGTGCGGGCCGAACTCGCCGATGAAACCTCGCCGCTCCCGCAGCTGCCGGCGGGACGGTAGGGAACGCCGTCGGGCCCTGCCGGCGGCTCCCCGGCAGGGTTAAACTCAGTTATGGTCCCCGCCACCAATCTGCTGGCCTTTGCCCTCGCGGCTGTCCTCCTGATCGCCGTGCCGGGACCCAGCGTGCTCTTCGTGATCGGGCGGACGCTGGCCCTGGGCCGCCGGGGCGGGCTGCTGAGCGTACTGGGCAACGCCGCCGGGGAGCTGGTGCAGATCACGGCGGTTGCGCTGGGCGTGGGTGTGGTGGTGGCCCAGTCCGTGCTGCTCTTCAGCGCGGTCAAGTTCGCCGGTGCGGCCTATCTCATCTACCTCGGGGTCCAGGCCATCCGGCACCGCGGGGAAGGCCCGACGGCGGCCGGGGAACCGCGCCGCCCGACGTCGACCTTCCGGATCCTCCGGCAGGGATTCATTGTGGGTGCCACCAACCCCAAGTCGATAGTCTTTTTCGTCGCGGTGCTCCCCCAGTTCGTCGACTACTCGGCCGGCGCCATTCCGCTGCAGCTGGCGACGCTGGGCGCCCTGTTCCTCGCGATCGCCTTGGCCTCGGACAGCGGCTGGGCCCTGATCGCCGGGACGGCGCGGCGCTGGTTCGCCGGTTCGCCCCGGCGGATTGGAGCGCTGGGTACAACCGGGGGTGTGATGATGATCGGGCTGGGCGGGACGCTGGCGCTGGTCGGGAACAGCGCGCAGCCGCTGCCGGGCAAGTAGTGGGCGCCGCCGCCCAAGTGGTGCCCGGTCCGTCCGGGGTACGAGTTACTCGTGTGACGAGAGGGGCTGGCGGCTACAGTTGCTTCACGGCGGTACCGGAACGGCGGGGGACGCTGGCTGGGGAGCCCTCCCCAAGCTGGTCCGGAACGTGCCGACAGTCCGAGTGGCACACTTCCGAAGGAGTGGTTCCGATGGAGTCCCCAGCACCTGCGCAGGCACAAAACCAGCGACGCGGCATGGCCCGCCTACTGTCAGAGACGGTGAGACGTGTCAGATCACCGCGGGTTCCCTTCCGGGTGGGGCAGGTGCTGATCGGGGATGATCCGTTCAACGGCCGGCGCCTGGGCACAGTGGCCGTGATCGAGACCCCCTACGTTGGCCTCCGGATCGCCGGCACGGCCCGCGGGCACGTCGTCTTCTACGACTACCGGCAACTCCGGTACCCCGAATAGTGGACGGGCCCGAAGACATGAGCTCAGCGAATGTGTCCTCCCATTTCCTGACCATCGCGGAAGTCGCCGCGGCAATGCGGGTGTCCAAGATGACCGTGTACCGGCTGGTGAAAGCGCACGCCATCGCGGCCGTCCGGGTGGGCCGTTCGTTCCGGGTTCCCGAGGAAGCCGTCAACGACTACATCCGCCGCTCCACCGAACCGGCCACGCAGGACCAGGACGAGGACAAACCCAAAGATTGATCAGCGGCTGGTTACCGCGCGGACCAGCCGCCGTCCATCGTGTAGCTCGCGCCGGTGACCATGCCGGCGTCATCGGAGGCCAGCCAGGCCACCAGGGAAGCAACTTCCTCCGGCTCAACGAGGCGCTTCACAGCGGCCTCGGTCAGCATGATCTTGCTGAGCACCTCTGACTCCGGGATGCCGTGTACCTTGGCCTGGTCCGCGATCTGGGACTCGACCAGCGGCGTCCGGACGTAACCGGGGTTGATGCAGTTGGAGGTGACGCCGTGCGCGCCGCCTTCCAGCGCGGTGACCTTGCTCAGGCCTTCCAGGCCGTGCTTGGCCGAGACGTAGGCGCTCTTGAACGGCGAGGCGCGGAGCCCGTGCACGGATGACAGGTTGATGATCCGGCCGAAGTTGTTCGCATACATGTGCGGCAGCGCGGCGCGGACGAGCAGGAACGGCGCCTCCAGCATCAGCGTGATGATGCGGCGGAAATCGGCGGGGTCGAAGTCCTCGATCGGGCTGATCCGCTGGATACCTGCGTTATTGACGAGGATGTCGCAGTCCAGGCTGACGGCCTCGAGGGACTCGACGTCGAGCAGGTTGACCGCCCAGGAGGTGCCGCCGACCTCGTCGGCGAGGGCTGCGGCGGCGGCCTCATCCACATCCGCGATCACCACTTTGGCGCCCCGGGCGGCGAGGGCGCGGACGCTGGCCGCTCCGATTCCGCCGGCTCCGCCGGTCACCAGGGCCTTGCGCCCGTTCAAACTGCTCTCCATGTCTGCACTCCTTGAGTTCGCGGTCGTCAACGGCCCAGGGGAGGTGCGATGCACAGCACTGAGCAACTCCACTGAGTATTGCCGCACAAAGTTGGCGATTCAATGGTCAAACCGGCACCCCGTATGTGCAGAATTGCAGATATGAATGCAAACCCGGATGACCTTCTCGTGCTCCTGGCCGTCTCCCGCTCCGCGAAGTTCACCACCGCGGCGCAATCCCTGGGGCTGAACCACACCACCGTGTCGCGCCGGATTGCGGCGCTGGAGAAGGCCCTGGGCGGGCGGGTCCTTTCCCGCGCCTCGGGCGGCTGGGAGCTCACGGAACTGGGCGAGGAGGCCGTGCGGGTGGCTGAGCGGGTGGAGGCGGCGATCCGGACCCTCGAGGAGCCCGGCCGGGTCCCGGACCCGATCACCGGCGTCGTCCGGATGACCGCAACGGACGGCTTCAGCGCCTACATCGCTGCCCCCGCCGTGGCCAGGCTGCGCCGGGACCACCCCGGCCTCAGCGTCGAGATCATCACGGTGACGCGGCGGGCGCTCCAGCAGCGTTCCGGGCTGGACATCGAAGTAGTGGTCGGCGAACCCCAGGTGCACCGGGCCGCAGCGGCCCGGCTTGGCGAGTACATGCTTGGCATGTATGCCTCCCGCGACTATCTGGCCGAGTACGGCACCCCCACCTCCGTCGAGGAACTGACCACCCATTCGCTGGTTTACTTCGTGGATTCGATGCTTCAGGTGGACGATCTGGATGCCCCGCGCCGTCTGGTGCCGACCATGCGGGACGGGCTGAGCTCCACCAACGTCTTCGTCCATGTTGAGGCGACCCGCGCCGGCGCAGGGATCGGGTTCCTGCCGTGCTTCGCCGCGGACCTGCATCCGGACCTTGTCAGGCTGCTGCCGGAGGACTTCGCTGAACTGTTGCCGTACTGGATGGTGCTGCGGCCTGACTCCCTGCGCCGCCCCGCCGTCGCGGCGGTGGTGCAGGCGCTGCGCGAACAGACGAAGGCCCACCGTGAAGCGCTCATGGGCCGGGGTTCAGCCCGCGGGTAGAACCTTCGGGCCGTGGTTCAACCCTCGGGTAGTACCTTCGGGCCGGGGTTCAATCCTTCGGGTAGAACCTTCGGGTCGTGGTTCAACCGGCAGGTAGAACCTTCGGGTCGTGGCGGACCGGGGCGCCGGCAGCAAAGGCCCGGACCTTGGCGTCATGCCAGATGTGCGCGGGCACCGCGCCGCCCAGGAGGCGCCGCGCCAGCCCGGGGTCGTCGTCGAACGGCACGTCGCTGCCTGCGATGATCATGTTCCCGTAGCGCCGGCCCTTGAGCATGGCCGGGTCCGCAATGATCACTGTGTGCTTGAAGGCGTCCGCGATGGTTGCGGCGTCCTCGCGTGCATTTTTCAGGTCCGGCGCGTCGCCGGAGTTCACCACGTACATCCCGCCGGCGGCCAGGACGCGAATGGCGTGTTCGTTGAATTCCCTGGTCGTCAGCGGCCGCGGCGTCAGTGACCCGGCAAATACATCGCGGATGATCAGGTCCCGGGTCTGCGGGGTGAGGCTTTCGGTGACCTCGCGGGCCTCCCCCAC
>DASWAW010000269.1:0-7240 GCA_036390955.1 Arthrobacter sp. | reverse complement strand
GACACCCCTGCCGGTGGCGAGGGCTTCCTGGGCGATGGCGGTCGCGGTGGAGTAGCCAAGGCGGGGATTCAGCGCTGTGACCAGGCCGATTGACTGCTCCACGGTGAGCCGGAGGTGCTCGGTGTTGGCGGTGATGCCCCGCACGCAGCGTGCCGTGAGGGTGCGGCAGGCGGCGTCGAGGTGGGAAATGCTCTTGTGGAGGCTGTGGACAATGATCGGTTCGAACGCGTTGAGCTGGAGCTGCCCGGCTTCGGCGGCCATGGTGATGGTGACGTCGTTGCCGATGACTTCGTAGGCCACCTGGCTGACCACTTCGGGGATGACCGGGTTGATCTTGCCGGGCATGATGGATGAGCCGGACTGCACGGCGGGGAGGTTGATTTCGCCGAATCCGGCGCGCGGGCCGGAGGAGAGCAGCCGCAGGTCGTTGCAGATCTTGGAAAGTTTCACGGCGACCCGCTTGAGCACGCCGGAGAGGTGCACAAAGGCGCCGACATCCTGGGTGGCCTCGATCAGGTCGACCGCGGTGACGAGCGGCAGGCCCGTGATTTCGGCCAGGTGCCGGCAGGCGGCCTCGGCGTATCCGGCCGGGGCGTTGAGGCCGGTGCCGATTGCCGTGGCGCCGAGGTTGATTTCGTGGATCAGCAGGTCGGCTTCGGCCAGGCGGAGCCGGTCCTCGCCGATCGTGACGGCGTAGGTGCCGAATTCCTGGCCGAGCGTCATGGGGACGGCGTCCTGCAGCTGGGTGCGGCCCATCTTCACCACCGTGCGGAATTCGAGGGCCTTGGCGGCGAAGGCGTCTTCCAGTTCGGTGAGGGCCTCGAGCAGTTCCCGGGCGGCGAAGATCGTGCCGAGCTTGACCGCGGTGGGGTAGACATCGTTGGTGGACTGGCTGAGGTTGACGTGGTCGTTGGGGTGCAGCCGCGCGTAGTCGCCCTTGGGGTGGCCGAGGATTTCCAGGGCCCGGTTGGCGATTACCTCGTTGGCGTTCATGTTCGATGACGTACCGGCACCGCCCTGGATGACGTCCACGACGAACTGCTCGCTGAGCTTGCCGTTCATGACGTCGGCGCAGGCGTCCTCGATGGCCCGGGCGCGCTCGGCGTCGAGCAGCCCGAGCTCATGGTTGGTGCGGGCGGCGGCCAGTTTCACGGCGGCCAGTCCGCGGACCAGGTACATGTTGGTGGAGAGCGGCTGGCCGGTGATGGGGAAGTTCTCCACGGCCCGGAGGGTGTGGACGCCCCAGTAGGCGTCGGCAGGAACATCCCGGTCGCCCAGGAGGTCGTGTTCGGAGCGGAAGGCTGCGCGTTCGTCGATCGAAGTCATGGCTGTCCTTGCGGGGCGTTGGGGGTTGTGGAGGTTTAGGAGGCGGCGAGGAAACCGGTGGCCTGCAGCAGGCCGACGGGCCGCCCGCCGCCCACCACAGGCACCGCGGCGAGGTGCGCCAGGGGTGAGGTCTCGACGTCGAGGGCGGCCAGGACGTGCACGGTGACGGGCATCCGGGCGCGGTCTGCGCCATCGGAGATCTTCACGGCGACGGCGCGGCCGTCGGGCAGGCCCACCAGCTGGACACCCTCGAAGCCGTCCTTGGCCACGAGGCCGGGAACCAGGCGCATCAGCCCGGTGACATCCCGGTCCTCGCCCGCGACCATCTCGGGGTGGCGGCGCATGGCGCCGGCGACGGCGGCTTCCGGGTAGCTCCCGGATTCAGCTGCTGCGGCCAGCAGGCCGAAGGCGCGGGCCATGCCGCGCAGGGTAAGGGCGAAGAGCGGGGTGCCGCAGCCATCGGTGGACGTGCGCTCCGGTTCCTCGCCGGTCAGGTCCGCTATGGTCCGGGCGACGAGCTGCTGGAGGGGGTGCGAGGGGTCCAGATAGCCCGGGACCGGCCAGCCGTTGATGACGCAGGTGGCCGCCATCGCGGCGTGCTTTCCGGAGCAGTTCTGCGCCAGCTGGGTTGCCTGCCCGCCGCCGCTGAGCCATTCCTCGCGCTCGCGGGCGCCGTAGGGGAGGTCGGTGCTGTTCTCGAGGTCTCCGGGGGTCAGGCCGTGCAGGTCCAGGATGCGCTGCGCGCCGTCGCGGTGGGTCGCGGCCCCGGAGTGGCTGGCGGCCGCGAGGGCAAGGAGTTCGTCCGGGAGGTCCAGGCCGGCACGGACCATGGCGACGGCCTGCAGGGGCTTGAGGGCGGAGCGCGGGTAAAACGGGGCGAGGGGCTCGCCGGCGGCCAGCAGGGTCCGGCCGTCCGCGGCGGTGGCGATGACCGAACCGTAGTGGACACTCTCGACCAGGCCGTCGCGGGTCTGGACGGCCAGCGGGGCGTGGCGCGGGAGCCGCTCCAGGGCCGGCGGGGTCGGGATGTGCGCGAGGGCGGGTGAAATCATGGCGTCCTTTGGCGGTGGTTGCGTTTGTTGCTGGCGCGTTTGCTCATGTTGCCAACGGCGTCAGGAGTGGGCGTCAGGGGTTGAGGATCGAGTCGAGGGCCAGGCCGACGGCGTGCAGGTGCTGGCTCATGGCGATGCGCGCCGTTGCCGCGTCGCCCGCCTCGATGGCGGCCAGGATGCGCCGGTGCTCCTCGTCCGAGGCGTGCTGGCGGTCCGCCACCATGTTCAGGGTTTCGGACTGGTGGGCGAGGGCCTCGCGGATGTCGGCGACGACGTTTTCGAACACCTTGTTCCGGCTGGCCCGCGCGATCAGCGCGTGGAAGCTCGAGTCCAGGCCCACCCACACTTCGGGATCGTCCTCGGCGGTCATCGCGGCGACAATGTCCCGCATGGTCTCCAGTTCCTCGGGGGACCGGCGTTCGGCCGCCAGCCCGGCGGCGGGAACCTCGATGTGGGGACGTGCCTCGGTGAGGTCGCGTGCCGAGTATTGGCCAAGAATCAGGTCCTTGGCCACGTGGTCGGCGACGACGAACGTGCCCCGCCCGGTCCTGGTGACGGTCAGCCCCAGGGCGGTGCAGGAACGCAGGGCCTCGCGGACCACGGAGCGGCTCACGCCGTACTGCTGGGCCAGCGTGGCCTCAGAGCTCAGCTTGGTGCCGATACTGAGCTTCCCGGATTCGATTTCGGAGCGGAGGACGTTGAAGACCGCTTCGGCCGCGCTGAGGCGGGCGAGGGGTTGTCCGGCTGTCCGGCTGTCTGACAGGTTCACGCTTCAAATATGGCAGGGGTCACACTGGCGTGTCAACTGTGTGACGGCGGCCCCCGGTGTGGCGGCGGCCCCGGAGGAGGGGGCCGCCGCCACGGTGATGCCCCGGCATCCGTCTACAGCGCCGCGAGCAGGTCCTTCATTTCCTGGATCTCGCCCGTCTGGGAGGCCGCAATGGCCTTGCCCAGCTGGATCGCCTCGGGGTTACTGCCGGAACGGACTTCGGCGTTCGCCATCTCGACGGCGCCCTCGTGGTGCGCGATCATCTGGCTGAGGAACAGCCGGGCGGCCTCGGTGCCCTGCGCGGCATCGAGCTTCGTGAGGTCCTCACCGCTCATCATGCCGGTCATGGAGTGTCCGCCGGGCGCCTGGGTGGGCTCGTTCCAGCCCTTGAGCCAGCCGGTCATCTTCTCGATCTCGGGCGCCTGGGCTGCCTTGATCCTGGTCGCCAGCGCGGTCACCCTGGCGTCGATGCCCTGCTTCTTCAGGATCATGCCGCTCATCTCGACTGCCTGGGTGTGGTGCGGAATCATGGCCTGGGCAAACATCGCGTCCGAGCCGTTGTGGTCCGCGTTCCCGGCCGCCGGAGCCGGGCTGGTGCTGTGGTCCATGCCGGGCATGCTGCTGCCGCCGGAACTGGATCCGGTGGAGCAGCCCGTCAGTGCAATAACGGCGGCGAGGGCGGCGGCGGAAAGGGTGAGGGTCTTCTTCATGGGAATTCGTGTCCTTCGTGGATCCGGCAGCGGGGCCGTGGTCTGGGTCGCGCGGGAGCCTCTCGGAGGGGCGGCCGCGCGCTGTGGGTCAGTGGGCGCGCCGGCGTCGTCACGGCACATGCCCATTCCTACGTCCGGCTGATGGACAGATCGCGGGGTGTCGGCGTCGTGGGCAGATAGGCGTAGTCCGGCTGCCGGGCGGCCATGGCTGCTGTCCACGACTGCACCGCAGGCAGCCCTGCCCCCGGCTGCGGGGCGCTCAGGGTGGCCCCCGCCGGCGACGGTGTGCAGCCGATGTGCGCGGCAGGCTTGTCGGTGCACCCACCCTGGCAGAGGCACGACGGCGGGACTTGCGTTCCGCCGTCTGTCGCCGCAGCGGGGGTCGCCGAAGGGGCGGTCCCCGCCACAGCGGAGCCGTCCTGAGACTGGGAGGCGGTGCCGGCCGCGGCGTGGCTCGAGTGCCCTGCGGGGTGGACCTGGCCAGGCCGGGAGGACTTTACGCCGGCGGGATGTGCCGCGGTCGGCGTTTTCATGCTTGCGGGAGGGGACGCCTGGGCGTGCAGGCCGTGGGAGCCGGAGAGGATATGCATGCCCAGGAAACCGGCGATCACGGCGAGCAGGGCAGCAAGCAGCGCGGCGCGACGAACCGGCGCTGCGGGACGGGCCGCGGCGGCAGCGGACATGGCCATCCTCCTTCCGCAGTCATGGCTCGGCAGTTTCACGAAGCCTTAAGGCTACCTGTCTTCAACGCCTGCCCCCGCGGTTGTGTTCCGGCGGCCCATCGCGGAGGCACTTGGTGAGAGGGAGCAACTATGAAAGTATCTGCGTATGAATGCAGATATGCAGGTTGAAGTGGACAGCCCCCACGTGGAGCTCGCTGTCGAGGTGTTCTCGATGCTGGCCGACAGCACAAGGGTCCGGCTGATCCTCGCTTTGGGGGGCGGGGAATTGCCCGTCAACGCGCTCGCCGAGAAAGTGGGAAAGCCGGCGTCAGCTGTCTCGCAGCACCTGGCCAAGATGCGGCTGGGGGGTATGGTCGCCACGCGGCAGGAGGGCACGAAAGTCTTTTACCGGCTGCAGAATGATCACGCCCGCCAGCTGGTGATGGACGCAATCCACCAGGCGGAGCACGCGCTCGGCACGGCCCCGCGGCACAGCGCATGAACCGCCCGTCGGACGCGGTGGACGAGCACAACAGCCACGGCGCCAGTCAGAAGCACACCCACGGCGTCGGCCACGATGACGGGCACGCCCATGACCACCCGCACGCCCATGACCACCCGCATGCCCACGAAGACGCCCATGACCATGACCACCCGCATGACCACGACCATGGCCCGCACGGACATACGCACGCCACAGGCCTCAAGGGCTGGCTCCAGTCGGTCTTCGTCCCGCACTCGCACGATGCCGCGGACTCCATCGACGAGGCGCTCGAATCCAGCTCTCAGGGCATCCGCGCGGTCAAGGTTTCCCTGCTCGGGCTCGGCGCCACCTCGCTCTTCCAGCTCGTGATCGTGCTGATCAGCGGCTCCGTGGCGCTGCTGGCCGACACCGTCCACAATTTCTCTGACGCGCTGACCGCGGTCCCGCTCTGGATCGCGTTCCTGCTGGGCCGCCGCAAGGCCACCCGGACCTACACCTACGGCTTCGGCCGGGCCGAGGACCTCGCCGGGCTGTTCATCGTGGCAATGATCGCGCTCTCCGCGGTGGTGGCCGCCGTCGAATCCATCCGGCGCATCTTCGAACCCCAGCCCGTGCACAACCTTGGCTGGGTACTCGCCGCCGGGCTGGTGGGCTTCGCAGGCAACGAACTCGTGGCGATCTACCGGATCCGCGTCGGCCGGCGGATCGGTTCCGCGGCTTTGGTGGCCGACGGCATCCACGCCAGGACGGACGGCTTTACCTCGCTGGCGGTTGTGGCGGGCGTCGTCGGCGTCTGGCTCGGTTTCCCGCTCGCGGACCCGATCGTGGGCCTGCTGATCTCCGCCGCCATCGTCGTGCTCCTCTGGGGCACCGTACGCGACGTCGGACGGCGGCTGATGGACGGCGTCGACCCCGAACTGACCGAACGGGCTGAGGCCGTGCTCGCCGAACATGCCGGCGCCGGTGGCGCCGCGCGCCTGCGCTGGTCCGGACACCGGCTGCACGTCGAGGTCACGGTGCCTGTGGCAACGGACGCGCACCTCGTCGAGTTCGCCTCCGTGACGTCCAATGTGGAACGCGGGATCCGGCGGGCATTGCCCCACGTCGGCTCGGTGACCGTCGTGCCCGGCTTCGCCACCGACGGGTCGGCAAAGAGCGCCTAGATCCCCAGCGAGGCGAGACTCTGCTGCAGCGTCTCCGCCGAGTGGTGCAGCGAGGCGAGTTCGCCGTCGTCCATCGGGGTATCCAGGACCTGGCGGACCCCGCCGTGCCCCACGATGCTCGGCAGGGACAGCGCCACGCCGGTGATTCCGTACTGGCCGTCCAACACGGTGGACACCGGGAGGACGGCGTTTTCCCCGCGCATCAGGGCCTCCACGATCCGCGTGCCGGACAGCCCGATCGCGTAATTGGTGGCACCTTTTCCGGCAATCACCTTGTAGGCGGCCTGCGTCACTTCGCGCGCGGTGTCGGCGAGGTAGTCGGTCGTAAAGACGGGTTCCCCGTCGACCCTCCAGTTGCGGATCGGGACCGGGCCGATCGTTGCGCCGGACCAGATGGGGAATTCGGTGTCGCCGTGCTCGCCCACCATGCTGGCGTGCACGCTGGTGAGCGAGACGCCGGCTTTCCGCGCCAGCAGCCACCGCAGCCGGGACGTATCGAGGACAGTGCCGGAGGAGAAGATGCGGGAGGACGGCAGGCCGGAGATCTTCTGCGCGGCGACGGTCAGGACGTCGCAGGGGTTGGTCACCAGGACGTAGACGGCGTCCGGGGAGTGCGTAAGGAGTTGCGGCATGAGCTGTTCGAGGATGCGGACGTTCGTGCTGGCCAGGTCCAGCCGTGTCTGGCCCGGCGCCTGTTTGGCCCCGGCGGTGATGACGACGACGTCGGCCCCTTCCGTTGCGGAGATGTCCCCGCCGCCGATGACGGTTGCCGCCGCGGCGGCGAACTGGGTGCCGTGGGCCAGGTCCAGCACCTCCGCCTCGGCCTTCGTTGCGTTGACGTCGAAGAGGGCGACGTTGCTGGCCGAACCACGGATCAGGGCGGCGTAGGCGAGAGAGGTGCCGACGCTGCCGGCGCCGACAATTGCGAGCTTTGATCCGGGACTCTGGGGCATGGTTTGCTTCTTTCCGGTCAGACGGCGGGCGGCGCGACAGTGCCGGCCGTCTCGCCGCCGTCGATCACAAATTCGGCGCCCGTGACAAACGAGGACTCGTCGCCGGCCAGGTACACGGCCA
>DASWAW010000268.1:0-7961 GCA_036390955.1 Arthrobacter sp. | reverse complement strand
CACCCGCAAGCAGGGCTGGCTCTTCTTCCCGCTGCTGTTCCTCGTGGGCCTGGGCCTGCAGATCGATTCGGTCAAGTTCGTCTTCCAGCGTGCCAAGGTCACGCACCGCTGGGTTGAAATCCCGATCCTCGTGGTCCGCCTTAGCCTGCTGCCGGTGCTCGCCTTCACCTTCCTGCCCTGGGGCATGGCGCTCGCGTTCATCGCGGTGCAGCTCGCCGTCTTCGGCTTCTACATGGGGGCCTCCTTCGCCCCGAACCACAAGGGCATGCCGGTCCTGCCGGCCGACAGCCGCGTGGACTTCTTCAGCCGCCAGGTCCTGACGTCCCGGAACATCTCCGGCGGCCGCTTTATGGACATCCTGCTGGGCGGCCTCAACCGCCAGGCCGAGCACCACCTCTTCCCGGACATGGCCCGCCCGCAGCTCGACAAGGCAGCCGTGATCGTCCGAGAGTTCTGCGCCAAGCACCAGGTTCCCTACACGGAAACCACGCTGCTGCAGTCCTACGGCATCATCGTCCGCTACCTGAATGAGGTCGGCCTGTCCGCCGGGCGCCATTTCGAGTGCCCGATGGCAACCGTCACCCGCCGCTACTAAGCGGCAGCGCGGTTCCGCGGAGGCCTCCTGCCCGGGGCCGTGATTTGCCTGTTTGACCCGAAGTGACGGCCGGTATCCGGCCGTCACTTCGTCGTTGGCGCCGGTGTACCTAGGATGGGTGCAGGATGCGGGCCAGGAACTCCGGGCCCGGAAACTCAGTCCGGAAATTCAGCCAGGAGGTTCATTGCGGATCTTCCTGCCCAGGCAAGGAGACACAGGATGCATGCAATCGTCGCCCGCGAAGCCGGGGGCCCCGAGGTCCTCACGCTCGCCCAGGTGGAGCGCCCGGTTCCGGGTCCCGGCCAGCTGCTGGTGAAGGTCGCCGCCGTCGGGGTGAACTTCATCGACACCTACAAGCGCAGCGGCAGCTACAAGGTTCCCTACCCCTTTACCCCCGGATCCGAGGCCGCGGGCACAGTAGAGGAACTGGGCGACGGCGTGACCGGCTTCTCCCCGGGCGACCGGGTGGCCACGGCCGAAGGCGTCAACTGCTACGCCGGCTACGCCCTCATCGATGAGGACAAGGCGCTGCCGGTCCCCCACGGCGTGGACGACTTCACCGCTGCCGCCCTGCCGCTGCAGGGCATCACCGCGCACTACCTGATCAACTCTTCCTTCAAGGTCGAGCCCGGCCACACCGTTCTGCTCCACGCCGGGGCCGGCGGCGTCGGCCTGCTGCTGATCCAGCTGCTCAAGGCCCGCGGCGCACGCGTTATCACCACCGTCTCCACTGAGGACAAGGAACAGCTGGCCCGCGAGGCCGGCGCCGACCATGTGCTGCGCTACGACGGCTTCGCGGCCAGGGTCCGGGAACTGACCGACGGCACCGGAGCCGACGTGGTGTACGACGGCGTCGGGAAGGACACCTTCGACGGCTCCCTCGACGCCCTGCGCATCCGCGGCACGCTCGTGCTCTTCGGTGCCGCCTCCGGGCCGGTGCCGCCTTTCGATCCGCAGCGGCTCAACGCCGGGGGCTCCCTGTACCTGACCCGGCCGACGATCGGCCACTTCCTGCGCAACGCCCAGGAGCGCCGCTGGCGCTCGGACGAGCTCTTCGCGGCAGTGGCCGACGGAAGCCTCAAGGTCCGGATTGGAGCCCGCTATGACCTGGCCGAAGCCGCACAGGCCCACGATGACCTGGAGCAGCGGCGCACCACCGGCAAGGTCATCCTGGTTCCTTAGGTCCCGATCGGCGGCGTGCGGCAACACGTAACGGCAAAACGTCCTGGCAACACGTCGGGGAAAATAGCGTGCGAACATCGGGACGGTGGCGGAGTATTAACACAAAGCGAATCCGGACACCTTCCGTTCACCTAAGCCGGAGACGATCCCCCTGTGACTGAGCAACAGCAGCAACCAGAACGCAGCGGCCTTCCGCAGGCGCTCGCCACTGTCACCCCGGTCTTCCGGGCGCAGCTTCAAGGGTCGCTGTCCGCACCGCCTGAGCGGACGCTGGTCGACATTCTGCAGGACACTGCCGCACGCTTTCCGGATGCCTCCGCCCTCGACGACGGCCACCAGTCCCTCAGTTACGCCCAGCTGCTGACTGCGGTCCGGGCGAAGGCGCGGGAACTGCACCGGGCCGGTCTGGGTGCCGGGGACAAGATCGGCGTCCGGATTCCCTCCGGCACCAACCAGCTCTATATCGCCATCCTGGCGGTGCTCCTCATCGGGGCGGCATATGTCCCGGTGGACGCGGACGATCCGGCAGAGCGCGCCAGGCTGGTGTTCGGCGAGGCCCGGGTCGCCGGCATGTTACGCGGAGGCGGGGAGATTGTGACGGACGGCCGGCGGCCGCGCCCGTTCCCGGCCCCGAGGCTGCCCGGCCCGGACGACGACGCCTGGGTCATCTTCACGTCCGGCTCCACCGGAACCCCCAAAGGCGTCGCCGTGCAGCACCGCTCCTCGGCGGCCTTTGTCGACGCCGAGGCCCGGCTCTTCCTCCAGGACGATCCGGTCGGCCCGCAGGACCGTGTCCTGGCCGGGCTGTCGGTGGCCTTCGATGCCTCCTGCGAGGAAATGTGGCTTGCCTGGCGGCACGGCGCCTGCCTGGTCCCGGCGCCACGGGCCCTGGTCCGGACCGGCATGGACCTCGGACCCTGGCTGATCAGCCACGGCATCACGGTCGTTTCCACGGTTCCCACTCTCGCCGCGCTCTGGCCGGTGGAGTCCCTGGAAAGCGTCCGCCTGCTGATTTTCGGCGGCGAGGCGTGCCCGCCGGACCTCGCCGAGCGGCTCGCCGTCGAAGGCCGTGAAGTCTGGAACACGTACGGCCCCACCGAGGCCACCGTCGTCGCCTGCGCGGCGCCGCTGGGCGGTCCGGGACCGATCCGGATCGGCCTGCCCCTGGACGGCTGGGACCTCGCCGTCGTGGACGCCAATTCCCTGCCCGTCGGGGAGGGCGAGGTGGGCGAACTGATCATCGGCGGCGTCGGTCTGGCCCGGTACCTGGATCCGGCCAAGGACGCCGAGAAATATGCCCCCATGCCCTCGCTCGGCTGGACGCGCGCCTACCGCTCCGGCGACCTGGTCCGTTACGAGGCCGCGGGACTGATCTTCCAGGGCCGTGCCGACGAACAGGTCAAGCTCGGCGGGCGCCGGATAGAACTCGGCGAGATCGACGCCGCCCTGCAGGCGCTGCCGGATGTGGCCGGTGCGGCCGCAACGGTGCAGACGACGGCGGCCGGCAACCAGATCCTCGTCGGTTACCTGTCCCCGGCTGGAGGCAAGGAGATCGACCTGGCGGCCGCTCGGGAGCTCCTCGGCGAAAGCCTGCCGGCTCCTCTGATCCCGCTGCTGACCCTCGTCGATTCGCTGCCCACCAAGACCAGCGGCAAGGTCGACCGGCATGCGCTGCCGTGGCCGCTGGCAGGGGCCGGTGCCGCCGACACCGCAGCCGCACCACTGAACCTCCCGGACGACGCGAGCTGGATCGTCGAGCAGTGGAGTGCGGTGCTGGGCAGTGCAGTGTCCAGCCTCGACGCCGATTTCTTCGCCTACGGGGGCGGCTCCCTCGCCGCTGCGCAGCTCGTCTCCGCCCTGCGCGTGCGCTACCCCACCATCACGGTGGCCGACATCTACGCCACGCCCCGGATCGGGGCGCTCATCGACGCCGCCCGCCAATCCCTGCCCGAAGGCGGGGCGGGGCCGGCCCCGGAACGCACGGTCCGGCGCACCTTGCGCCGTTCGCAGGTCTTCCAGACGCTGATGGGCGTTCCGCTGCACATCCTCGTCGGCATGCGCTGGCTGACGTACCTGATGGCGGCGAACAACCTGCTCTCGTCCCTCGCCGGCTTCACAGCGGCTCCCACCGTGTCCTGGTGGTGGGTCGGCGCCTCCTGGCTCGTCTTCGTCAGTCCTGCGGGCCGGATGCTGGTCTCCATCGCCGCAGCCCGGATCCTGCTCCGCAAGGTGGTGCCGGGCACGTACCCCCGGTCAGGCCGGGTGCACCTGCGTCTGTGGCTCGCCGAGCAGATCCAGGACCTCGCCGGCGCCGTCAGTCTGGCCAGCGCTCCCTGGGTGCCGTACTACGCCCGTGCCCTCGGGGCCAAGATCGGCAACGACGTCCAGCTCCACTCGCTGCCGCCCGTCACCGGCCTGCTCTCGCTCGGCAGCGGCTGCAACGTCGAGCCCGAGGTCGACCTGTCCGGCTGGTGGATCGACGGCGACATTGTCCACATCGGTGCCATCCATGTCGGGCCCGGCGCAACGGTCGGCGCCCGCAGTACCCTCATGCCCGGCGCCACGATCGGCGCCGGAGCCCAGGTGGAACCTGGCTCGGCCGTGCTGGGCAAGGTCAAGTCCGGGCAACTCGTCGCCGGGTCCCCGGCCGAGCGGCGGGGCAAGGCCAAACACTCCTGGCCGGACACTCCCCCGGAGCACCCGCTGATCGGCCGGCTCTGGTTTGCCGGTTTCGCCACCGCCTCGGCCGTCCTGGCCCTGATTCCGTATCTCTCCGCCGCCGCCGCCGCCCTGGTGGTCTTTGGCTTCATCCGCGGCAGCGAATCGCTGGGCGCGGCGCTGCCGCAGCTCCTGTGGTCCCTTCCGCCCGCGGCCCTGGTCTGGTTCCTCTCCAACCTCGTGCTCATCCTCCTGGCCACCCGGCTCCTCGGCGTTGGCCTGGCCGAAGGCTACTACCGGGTGCGCAGCAGGATCGGCTGGCAGGTCTGGGCCACCGAACGGGTCCTGGACCTGGCCCGCGACCTGCTTTTCCCCATTTACGCCAGCCTCTTCACACCGGTCTGGCTGCGCCTGCTCGGGGCCAAGATCGGCAAGAACGTGGAGGCCTCGACCGTGCTGCTCATCCCCAAGATGACCACCGTCGGCGAAGGCGCTTTCCTGGCCGACGACACGATGGTGGCCTCCTATGAGCTCGACGGCGGCTGGCTGCGGATCGCCCCCGCCAAGATCGGCAAGCGCTCGTTCCTGGGAAACTCCGGCATGACAGCGGCCGGCCGAAGTGTTCCCAAGAACTCCCTCGTCGCGGTGCTTTCGGCGACTCCGGCGAAGGCGAAGTCCGGGACCTCGTGGCTGGGCAGCCCCCCGGTCCGGCTCCGGCGCACCGCCATCGCCTCCGATGACACCAGGACGTACGAGCCGCCGCTGCGGCTTAGGATCGCCCGCGCGCTGTGGGAGCTGTGCAGGTTTGTGCCCGTCGTGGCGACGGTCGGGGTAGCCGCAGGGGTTTTCCTGGCTTTCGACTGGCTCGCCACGGTCTTCAACTATGGCATCGCCGCCCTCCTGGGCGGCGTGGTGGTCCTGCTCGCCGGTTCCGTGGCGGCGGGCAGCGCCGTGGTGGCGAAATGGCTGCTGGTGGGTCGGATCAAGCCCGGCGAGCATCCGTTGTGGAGCTCCTTCATCTGGCGCAACGAGGTCGTCGATACGTTCATCGAAATGGTCAGCGCCCCGTGGTTCGCCCGGGCGGCTGCGGGGACTCCGGCCCTGGTCTGGTGGCTGCGGGCGCTCGGCGCAAAGATCGGGGCAGGGACCTGGTGCGAAAGCTACTGGCTGCCCGAAGCGGACCTCGTGACCCTGGGCCGGAATTCCACGGTCAACCGCGGCTGCGTGGTGCAGACCCATCTCTTCCATGACCGCGTCATGAGCATCGACACTGTTACGCTCGAGGATGGGGCAACGATGGGACCGCACGGAGTCATCCTCCCGCAGGCCCGGATCGGCGTCGGCGGCACGGTGGGCCCGGCATCCCTCGTGATGCGGGGTGAGACGGTGCCCGCCGGAACCTACTGGATGGGCAATCCGGTGAGCCCCTGGAGCGGCCCGGCTGCCCCTGCCCCCAAGCCAAAGTAGCCCCGCACAGCACCGCCCATACCGCACCTGCAATCCCGAAGGCCCGTTGATGAGTCCCAGCCCCCAGAGTTCCACGGCCGCCTCCAGCACCGGAGGCGGTCTGCCCCTGGACGATACGGCAGGCTCCCCGGATCCATACCTGCCGGGTCACGGCACCGATGCCTACCGGGTGACCCGGTATGAGCTTGAGTTGGATTACAAGCTCAGCAGCAACCGCTTGAACGGGCGGGCCGTGGTGCACGCGATAACCCAACGCCCGACGTCGGCCATCGTGCTGGACCTGACCGGGCTCCGGGCCACCAAGATCCAGCTCAGCGGGCGCAGGGTGCGCAAATTCAGCCAGCGAGCGGACCAGCTCGTCGTCGTCCCCGACGCCGCCCTGCTGCCAGGCGAGGAATTCACTCTGGACATCCGTTATGAGGGCAACCCCTCCCCCCGCCGCGGTCTGTGGGGCGAAGTGGGCTGGGAGGAACTCACCGACGGGGTGCTCGTGGCGGGACAGCCGAACGGCGCACCCTCGTGGTTCCCCTGCAACGACCACCCGCGGGACAAGGCTAGCTACCGGATCGCGGTGACCACAGATGCCAACTACCGGGCCGTGTGCAACGGGATCCTGATCGCGCGCACCAGCCGGTCCAGCCGCGAGACCTGGGTCTATGAGCAGTCAGAGCCGATGGCCACGTACCTCGCCACGGTCCAGATCGGCCGCTACGAGCTCCTGGCGCTCAACCCGGTCCGCCCGGCCGCGCAGGTGCCCCAGTATGCCGCCGTCCCGGCAGCCTTGGCCGACATGGCCCGCCAGGGTCTCGCACGGCAGCCGGACATGATGCGCACTTTCATCGATTGCTTTGGCCCGTATCCCTTCGCCGAGTACACCCTGGTGGTGGCGGGGGACGAACTGGAGATCCCGCTGGAGGCGCAGAGCCTGTCGATCTTCGGCCCCAACCATCTGGAACAGGATTGGGAGTCCCAGCGGCTCATCGCCCACGAGTTGTCGCACCAGTGGTTCGGGAATTCGCTGACGGCGGCCACCTGGAAGGATATCTGGCTGCACGAGGGCTTTGCCTGCTACGCCGAATGGATCTGGTCCGAAGAGGCCGGCGTCATGACGGTGGCCCGCAGGGCGGCCAACGCATGGCGGAAACTCAGCGCCGGCAAGCAGGACCTGATCATTGGCGATCCCGGGCCGGAGCTGATGTTCGATGACCGGGTCTACAAGCGCGGTGCCCTGGCGCTGCATGCCCTCCGCCTGCGCTGCGGCGACCTGGCATTCTTCTCGCTGCTGCACGAGTGGGCAGGCCAGTACCGCCACGGCTCCGTCTCCACACCGCAGTTCATCCTCACGGCCGATCACGCGACCGGCCTCGACACGGAAACACTGCTGCACCCGTGGCTGTACCAGGAGGCGCTGCCGCCGCTGCCGTCAGGCGCCTAGGGTTAGGGCACGTTACAGAAATGGCGGGAGCCTTTGGTCAGCCCGTCGCGGCACCGCCCGCGAATCGGCGTGCAGCGAGGCGTTCAGGCGCTTCGGGGCAGGAAGGATTCGGGGTAGTGCCCGTGGAGTGGCTCCGGCCAGTCCAGGTCCTCCGGATATATGGCATCTTCCGGTTCAGCGGCCGTGAATCCATGTGCGGCTGTGAAGAGATACCACTCCGGGAAGGGGTCCGCGGGCAGTTCCTGGTCGGGATCCGGGCCGGGGTCCAGGCCGAAGGGTCCGGCGGGCGGCGGCTCCGGGTAATAACCCGGTTCCTCCGGCGGCCCGTGGTCAAAGCCGGTGCCCGCGTCCATGCCGGCGAACGTGTCGGTAAAACCGCCTGGGTCCGCATTCGTTTCCGTGTCTGCGGCCGTGTCCGCGTTCGTTGCCGTGTTCGTGTCCGGGAAACCGTCGGGCCAGTCGGGTGGTTCCCAGTCCTGTTCTTCGCTGGCGTAGTGCCGGCCCGTTGGTGAGGTCCAGCCCGGTGGTTTGTCTTTGCTGGCCCCGGCCGGGGTCCAGGCCGAGCCGTGTTTGAGGCGGTGGTGGCGGGGGCAGGGCTGGCCGAGGTTGGAGATCCCGGTGGTC
>DASWAW010000267.1:0-12142 GCA_036390955.1 Arthrobacter sp. | reverse complement strand
ATCGCCGCGGCGGTGGCCCTGCCGTCGAGGATCTGTGCGGTGGCAGCGGTTTTTGCGGTCTCAGCGGAAGTCATGGCCTACCACTGCTCGTGCTGCGGGTACAGCGGGAAGTCGGCGGCGAGCTTGTCCACGCGGGACTGGAGCGCCTCGATGTCGGTGGCGGAGCCTGCCTTCAGGGCGGTCGCAATGATCTCGGCGACCTCGGTGAACTCCTCGGCGCCGAAGCCGCGGGTGGCCAGGGCCGGGGTGCCGATGCGCAGCCCGGAGGTGACCATCGGCGGGCGCGGGTCGAACGGCACGGCGTTGCGGTTGACCGTGATGCCGACCGAGTGCAGGAGGTCTTCCGCCTGCTGGCCGTCGAGCTGGGAGTTGCGCAGGTCCACCAGGACCAGGTGCACGTCGGTGCCGCCGGTGAGGACGGAGACGCCGGCGTCGGACACGTCGGCCTGGTTCAGCCGGTCGGCGATGATCCGGGCGCCTTCCAGGACACGCTCCTGGCGTTCCTTGAATTCCTCCGTGCCGGCGATCTTGAACGCGACGGCCTTGGCGGCGATGACGTGCATCAGCGGCCCGCCCTGCTGGCCCGGGAAGACGTTGGAGTTGATCTTCTTCGCCCATTCCTTCTTGGCCAGGATCACACCGGAGCGGGGGCCCGCGAGGGTCTTGTGCACGGTGGAGGTGACGACGTCGGAGTACGGGACCGGGCTCGGGTGCAGTCCGGCGGCCACGAGGCCGGCAAAGTGCGCCATGTCCGTCCAGAGGAGCGCACCGACCTCGTCGGCGATCGAGCGGAACGCCTCGAAGTCCAGGTGGCGCGGGTAGGCGGACCAGCCGGCGATGATCACTTGGGGCTTCTCGGCGATGGCCTGCGCGCGGAGCTTGTCCATGTCGATGCGGAAGTTGTCTTCCTCGACCTGGTACGCGGCGACCTGGTAGAGCTTGCCGGAGAAGTTCAGCTTCATGCCGTGGGTCAGGTGGCCGCCGTGGGCCAGTGACAGGCCGAGGATCTTGTCCCCCGGGGTGATCATCGCGGAGAGCGCCGCGGCGTTGGCCTGGGCGCCGGAGTGCGGCTGGACGTTGGCGTATTCGGCTCCGAAGAGCTCCTTGACCCGGTCGATCGCGAGCTGCTCGGCGATGTCGACGTACTCGCAGCCGCCGTAGTAGCGGCGGCCCGGGTAGCCCTCGGCGTACTTGTTGGTCAGGACCGAGCCCTGGGCTTCCATGACGGCGCGGGGGGCGAAGTTTTCGGAGGCGATCATCTCCAGGGTGCCGCGCTGGCGGCCCAGCTCCTGGGCAAGGACGGCGGCGATTTCGGGATCAAGTTCGGCCAGCGGCTGGTTGCTCACGGCGGCGGAAGAAAGGCTAAGAGAGGTGGTCACGGGGGAACTCCTGGCTAGGCAACGGGCACTGCTTAAGGTCAGGTTACCGGCTGGCCCGCGGTGGCGCCCCTAGATTACGGCCCCGGGGAAGCCGGGGACGCGCCAAGGGAACCGGCACCCGTTCCGGGGTGCCGACGCGGGCCGGCAGCGGGCGCTGCCAACCGGAAAAACATGACCCTCGGCCCAGGCGTACGATCCGTGGTCTTCGTGAGTGCCGCTCCCTGGTGGTAAGCCACCCAACGCCAGTTGCGACCGTTCCAGACTACCCCAGACCGGCGGCCCGGCCCCAGCCGGTGCGTACCCGCGGGTAGGCTATCTTCGTGACTGACGACCAGCTGACTGCTTCCTACATCCTGACCTTTTCCTGCCCGGACCGCCCCGGCATCGTGCACGCCGTTGCGGGCGCCCTGCTCGTGGCGGGCTGCAATATTACGGACTCGCAGCAGTACGGCAGCCAGAGCACGGGGACGTTCTTTATGCGCGTCGAGGCCACGACGGCGGCCTCCCCCTTCGAGCTTCAGGCCGCCCTCGAGCCGGTGGCCCAGGCCTTCGGCATGCAGTGGACCCTCAACCCGGCCGGCCGGAAGGTCCGCACCCTGCTGATGGCCAGCACCTCCGCACACTGCCTCAATGACCTGCTGTTCCTGCAGCGCTCCGGCACCCTGCCGATCGAGATCCCGGCCATCGTGTCCAACCACCGGGATCTGGCGGGCCTGGCGGAGTTCTACGGCATCCCGTTCCACCACATCCCGGTCACCCCGGACACCAAAGTCCAGGCCGAGGACGAGCTGCGGGCGCTGATGGCCGAGCATGACATCGAGCTCACCGTCCTTGCCCGCTACATGCAGATCATCTCCAACGAACTGTGCCAGCAGCTGACCGGCAAGGCCATCAACATCCACCACTCCTTCCTGCCGTCCTTCAAGGGCGCCAAGCCCTACCACCAGGCGCACGCCCGGGGCGTGAAGCTCATCGGCGCCACGGCGCACTACGTGACGGCGGCCCTGGACGAGGGTCCGATCATCGAACAGGAAGTCATCCGGGTGGACCACCGGCGCACGGCCGAGCAGTTCGTCCAGATGGGCCGCGACGTGGAGGCCCGCACGCTGGCCCAGGCCGTGCAGTGGCACGCCGAGCACCGGGTCCTGCTGGACGGGAACCGGACGGTTGTTTTCAACTGAGACCGGTTGTTTTCAGCTGACGGCGGTCATTGAATAGGGGTATGGCACTTTCCGCGGAAGACCCGCTGACCGAGTTCGTCGCCCTGCTCAAAGCGGAGGGCCGCAGCGGCGTGCTGGGCCTGGACTGCGGCCAGGGGACGGACGGGCTGCGCTTTGTCCAGTCCGGCATCCACTTCACCGGCGTCGACCCGTCCGAGGAGAACATCCATACGGCGCGGGCCCGGGGCCTGGAAGCCTCGGTCGCTCCGGCCGCCGCCCTGCCCTTCGCCGACTCGGTGTTCGCTTCCGTGTGGGCGGTGGACGCCCTCGCGGGACTGCCCCCGGAGGACTGGGACGACGTCGTCCAGGAACTGGAGCGGGTGGCCGCGCCCGGGGCGCCGATCGCCGTCGTCCTCCCCGAAGGCCGCCAGCCTGCCCAGGACCTCCCCGGACAGGGCCCCGGCTTCACGGTGCTCCGCTCCCCCGCCCCGCCCAACTAGCTCGCAGCAGGGGCCGTTTTGGAGGCTCATAACGGCCCCTGCTGCGAGCTAGTTGGGTGCCCAAAGGGCTTGTGCTCACGGGCGGCGCGCGCTGCGCATGTAGCCGCCCAGGAATCCGCCGGCGATCAGCAGGACGCCGCCGAGCCGGGCCAGCCGCACGCCCAAACCGTGCCGGCCGCGGGAACGTGCGGCCCACGAGGCCAGGAAGATCAACGTCGCCGTGCCGTTCGCCGCCGCGTGGACGACGCCGACACGCCGGGTGGCGCGGTCCGCCCGGGCCCATTCGGCCCAGCCGGTGAGTCCGGTGGGGCCGGCCGCGACGACGCCGAGGGCCACCAGCCGGGCGGCGGCCCGGCGGGTCCCCTCGTCCGGGAAGAGGTCCAGGAAGATCGCCATAAACCAGGCCCCGAACGGCAGATCGGTGGCGATCGTGTGGGGAGGGATGCCGGTGGCGTCACCCCGGAAGAAGCTGCGCAGCCGGGGGTTGGCCACGAGCCGGCCGGCGAGCGGCTCCGCCACCCGGACGGCCGAGTCGAGGCGGTCCCACCCCTCCAGCCGCCGCATCAGTCGTCGGAACTTCCCGTTTTCCGTCATCACGGACCACCTCCCGGACAGGGCCTTTGATGGCCCCGATCCTACTCACGCCCGGCGCCCGTTCAACCCCGCCGCCCAACTAGCTCGCAGCAGGGGCCGTTTTGGGGGCTCATAACGGCCCCTGCTGCGAGCTAGTTGGGAGGGGGTGTGTCCTAGGCTGGGGGCATGGCTCCCATTTACGCATTCGCCGGGGACACCCCGGCCGTCCACGACTCCGCCTTCATCGCACCGAGCGCCTCGGTGATCGGCAAGGCAACGCTCGCCGAGAATTCGAGCGCCTTCTACGGCGTCTCCGTCCGGGCCGACACCGCCGCGATCAGTGTGGGCGCCGGGACCAACCTGCAGGACAACGTGGTGCTGCACGCCGATCCGGGCTTCCCCTGCACGGTGGGCGCCAGGGTCAGCGTCGGCCACAGCGCCGTCGTGCACGGCTGCACGGTCGAGGACGACTGCCTGATCGGCATGAGCGCCACCATCCTCAACGGCGCGGTGATCGGCGCCGGCTCGCTCGTCGCCGCCGGCGCCGTCGTGCTGGAAGGAACGGTGGTCCCGCCGCGCTCGCTCGTCGCAGGGGTGCCGGCCAAGGTCCGGCGCGAGCTGAGCGATGAGGAGTTCGCGGGCGTGCAGCAGAACGCGGCGCACTACCAGGAACTGGCCCGGGCGCACCGCGAACTGCACGCCTGAGCGCGCTGGGAGACTCAGTCCAGCGAGATCGGGCCCAGTTCGTCCAGCACATCGCCCGGGCCCGGGTTGCCGGCCGCCGCTGAGCCGCCCAGGTGGTTGACGACGCCCCAGACCGCGTTCAGCCCGGTGGTCACGGCGCCCTCGGCCCACCCCGCAGTGAAGGACACGTCGTCGCCGGCCAGGAAGATGCCGCGCTGGGCGTCCGGAAGCTTGTCCTGCTTGAAGTGGGTGAAAAGCCGCTGCTGGTAGCGGTACTGTCCCGGCAGGTTGGCTTTGAAGGCGCCCATGAAGTTGGGGTCGGCCTCCCACGAGACGGTGATGGGCTGGCCGACGATGTGGCCGGCGATGTCCACGTCCGGGTAGATCTGGGCGAGTGAGTGCAGCATCAGCTCCACCCGCTGGTCCGCGTCCAGGGCCAGCCATTTCAGCGCGTCGTCGTTCCAGGTGTAAGAGAGCAGGATCACCGCGGGCTGGTCCGGTCCGTTGTCCAGGAGGTAGGTGGCCCGGTTCAGCCGGTCTGTCAGCGTCATGGACATGACCTCCCGTCCCGTCGCGGGATCGATGTCCTTCCAGAAGGGCCGGTCGACCATCACGAAGGTCTTGGACGACTGCATGTAGTGCGAGCGTTCGATCGCGGTCCACAGGTCTGCCGGGAACAGGGTTTCCTCGGTGTGGATCCGGGTCGACAGGAGCCAGGACTGGCACGTGGTCACGACGGCGGGATAGGCGGCCTCGCGGCCCCACCGCTCCCGGATGCGGAAGTCGCCGCTGCCGTCCCGGGCGATCCGGTCCACGGCGCCGCGCGGCGCACCGGCGTGCAGTGAGGCCAGCGACGTTCCCTCGGGCCAGTGGGCCATGCCCGACGGCGCGTGCTGCCAGAGTGCCTCCGGGAGCCGCTGTGCCCCGCCGGCGATGAGCCGGTGCGCGTCGTCGGCGTCGGTGTAGACGACGCGCAGGATTTCGAGGATGGAGTTGGGGAAGTCCGTGTCCCAGCCGCCCGTGCCGAAGCCCACCTGGCCGAAGGCCTCGCGGTGGGCGAAACCGGCCTGCTTGAATGAGTCGCTGTTGGCGATGAAACCGTAGAAGGTCTGTTCATCGAGCAGGGGAAGCAGCGCGTTCCACAGCTCCTTGATCCTGGCGGTGTCCCGGGCGCGGATGGCCTCCTGCATCTCGGTGAACCTGGCGCCGTCGTTCACGGCAGCCTTCCAGGCCTCGGCGACTTCCCGGAAGAACGGCGGGAGGTCCGCCGGGGTGCGGGCGTAGTGCTTCTGGCCGGCGAGTTCAATGACCGTGCTGGACGTGGCGGCCGCCAGCGGGTTGGGGAACTCCTCGGTCGCCAGGCCGAGCAGCTCCACGTAGTGGTAGAAGGCCTTGCCGGAGACGGGGAAGCGCATCCCGCCGAGGTCCGCGACGACGCCGGCGGCGGAGGGGAAGCTCGCGGTCCGCAGCCGGCCGCCGATCTGGTCCGCCTCGTAGATGACCGGGCGCAGGCCCAGTTTCATCAGCTCGTAGGCCGTCACGAGCCCGGAAAGCCCGGCGCCGACCACTGCCACCTCGGTGCCGTACAGTTCCGGCGGCACCGAGCCCAGGCCGTCCGGGTGGGCCAGGTAATGGTCGTAGCTGAACGGGAAGTCGGGATTCAGCATGGTGATGGGCGCCTGGGCGCCGCGGCCCGGCGTCGTCGGCCCGGGAGCCGGGAGTTCTGTTGCGGTCGTCATGAGTGGTTGGCCTTCATCGGTTCGGGGGCGGATGCGGGGTCGGAGGGGGCTGCGCCGGATAGTTCACGGTATTCCTCGTCGCTGAGCGCCGCCACCCGGGAGTTCCTGCGGCCGTAGCCGAAGTAGACGGCCAGGCCCACCAGCATCCACAGCCCGAAGACCACCCAGGTGTCGGCGCCAAGGTTGAGCATGAGGTAGCCGCACATGGCGGCGCCGAGGATGGGCGTCAGCGGAAACAGCGGCACGCGGAAGCTCCGGGTGAGTTCCGGCCGGTTGCGCCGCAGGTAGATGACCGCGACGTTGACCAGGGCAAAGGCGAAGAGCGTGCCGATGCTGGTGGCGTCCGCCAGCGCCCCGAGCGGGATGAGGCCGGCGGTGAGGGCGACGGCGGAGCCCACAATCAGGGTCCCGGCGACCGGGGTGCCGGTGCGGGGCGAGACGCGGCCGAAGATTTTGGGGACCATGCCGTCCCGTGCCATGGAGAGCAGGATGCGGGTCTGCCCGTAAAGGACCGTCAGCACGATGCTGGCGATGGCCAGCACGGCCCCGACGGCGAACAGCAGCGCAATCCAGGGCTGCCCGGTCGTCTCTTCCAGAATCTTCACGAGGGCGGCTTCGGTGCCGTCGAACCAGCCCCAGGGCCGGGCGCCGATGGCGGCGACCGCGACGAGCACGTAGATGGTGGTGACGATCACCATGGAGAGCAGGATGGCGCGGGGCAGGTCGCGCTTGGGATTGCGGGCCTCCTCGCCGGCCGTGGAGGCCGCGTCGAAGCCGATGTAGGAGAAGAACACCCGGGAGGCGGCGGCGGAGACGCCGGCAGCGCCCATCGGCATCAGCGGCTCGAAGTGTGCGGCGTTGAAGGCGGTGAAGGCCACCGCGCAGAAGAACACCAGGATGCCGACCTTGACCAGCACAATCGCCGTGTTGATCCAGGCGCTTTCCCGGGCACCGCGGACCAGCAGCGCCATGGCCAGGACCACAATCACGACCGCCGGCGCGTTGAGCACGCCGCCGTCGCCGGGTGGCTGCGAGATGGCGTCGGGGAGTTCCAGGCCGAAGACGGCGAGCGCTTCGTTGACGTACTGGCCGGCGCCGACGGCGACTGCGGCGACGGAGACGGCGTATTCGAGCACCAGGCACCAGCCGCAGATCCAGGCCATGCCTTCGCCCATGGTCGCGTAGGTGTAGGAGTAGCTCGATCCGGCCGCGGGCACCAGCCCGGCCATTTCGGCGTAGGAGACGGCGGAGAGCAGTGCGGCGAGCCCGGCGATCGCGAAGGAGATCCAGATGGCCGGGCCGGCCAGCGGCACGGATTCGCCCAGGATCACCAGGATGCCGGTGCCGAGGGTGGCGCCGACGCTGATCATCGTCAGCTGCAGCACACCGAAGCTGCGGACCAGCCGCGTGCCGCCGTGGCCGGTTTCGGCTTCGCTGACGAGCTGTCCGATCGGCTTGCGGCGGAGCAGTTGCGCGGTCAGTCCGGGACGGCCCGTGGTGGCCGGTGGCCGTTCCCCAATAAGAGTTGGCGCAGTCATCGTTGACGTCCGTTCTTCAGTAGTGGTCTTTTTCCCCGCGTCCAGCCTAGGCTTGTGAGCCAGCTCTCACGGTTGTGCAAAATGACCTATAGTCTTCAGTCATGAGACTTAATGCACTGAAGCCTCCCGTTCCGGACGCGGGCGGCGGCCGTGGCTGCTGACGACGCCGAGCGGCTGGGTTTCGTCACCCTGGCGCAGTTCCTGCGCCAGCTGCCGCCGGAACTGTCCGTGCTGCACGACGGCGGCAACGGCGCGGAGCGGCTGCGCTGGGTGGAGCCGAGCGAGCTGGAGGATCCCACCCCGTACCTGCTCGACGGCGAGTTTTTGCTCACGGCCGGCCTCCCGTTCCTCGGCGCCGGGGGCAGCGCGGAGTTCGTGGACGCCTATGTGCGGCGGCTCGTCGCGGCGCGCGTCTCCGCCCTGGGCTTCGGCCTGGAGCCCTACTTCGACGCCGTGCCCGACGCCGTGGTCCTGGCCTGCCGGCGGCACAACCTCACGCTGGTGGCCGTCCCGAAGACCGTCCCGTTCGCCGCCGTCGGCCTTGAGTTCTCGCAGCTGCTGGAATCGGACAACGCCACAACGTTCCGGCAGCTCGCGGACACGAACCGGCAGCTCATGCGCGCAGTGCTGTCGGCCAGGCCGGAGCACGAGCTCCTGGCCGCCCTTGTGCAGCGTGTTCCGGTCTGGGCGGTGCTCGTGGGTGCCGACGGGCGGCTGCGTGCCCGCGGCACCGCCCCGGGGGAACGCACGACGCCGGCTGTGGAGCTGGCGACGCTGCAGCCCCTGCTGGCGCGGCTGCTGTCCGGCAGCGGTCCGCGCGTGGAGGTGGACTCGTTCGGCACGGCAGGGTCGGCGCTGGTCTTCGGGTATCCGCTGCGCAGCACGCGTGACGCGAACCTGGGCGCGCTGATCCTCGGCACCGACGCACCGCTGACCCCGGCACAGAACAGCGTTGTCTCCACCGCCGTCGGGCTGCTGGAGCTGCTGGTCCGCCAGCGCACCAGCGGTTCACTGGCCCCGAGCCAGCTCGCCACGGCGCTGCTGCTGCACCCGGACAGCCTGGCCTCGGGAGGCACCCGCCATCTGAACGGACTCAAGGACCTGCTGGCGCAGAGCGTCTCCACCACCCGGTCCGGGCAGCTGCGCGTGCTGCTGGGCATCCGCCCCGTGGCTGCCGGCGGAACGGACGGCCCGGCGGGCACTGCCGGCGCGGCGCGGACCGGCCACGCAGGCCGCTCCGGCGAAAGTCCCGTCAGGGAGCTGCTGGAGTGGCGCCGGATGTTCGATACCAAACTGGTGGAGATCACGGACTACGGCTTTGCCGCGATTACCCGGCTGAAGGTCGACGATGCCCTGCTGGCCGGTGTTGAGCGGCTCGGCTGGCGCCTCGTGATCGGGAGCGCCACGGAACTCTCCGGACTGGCGGAGGCCTACCGGCTCGCCGCGTCGCTGCGCAGCCGGGTGGGGACCACGGGCCACAGCGTCCGGGTTGATGACGTGGCGTGGTCCGTGGCCGGGCTGCTCGGCCCGGAGGCGGGAGCCATGCTGGCCGACCGGCTGCTGGCTCCCGTGCTGGCGCTGGAACCGGAGCGGCGGGACGCCCTGCTCGGCATCCTCCGCGCCTGGCTCGGCGAGAACGGCAGCTGGGATGCCACCGCCAAAGCCACCGGACTTCACCGCAACAGTGTCCGCCGGCAGATCGGCATGCTCGCGGAACTGCTGGAACGGGACCTCAACCAGGCCCAGGCCCGGGCTGAGCTCTGGATCGCGCTGCAGTACACAGGCGGGCTGCCGGAGCAGCCGGCCCCGCCTGCCGGTGCGGCCCCGGCTACCGGTACGGCCCCGGCTTCCGGCGCTGCTCAGCTGCCGGGTGCGCCGGCCCAGGAGCGGTAGACCTCCGCCCGGAGATCGTGCAGATACGCCACCTCCGGCTGGGAGGTCTCCGGGGCGGGCAGCTCGGCGAACAGGAGTTCCGCCCCGGTGCCGGCGGCGGCCAGGAGCGAGCCGTCCGGTCCCGCCACGACGCTGCCGCCCAGGAACTCGCAGCCGTCCTCGGTCCCGGAGTGGTTCGCGTACGCCACCGTCAGGTGGTTCTCCAGCGCCCGCGCCCGGACCAGCAGCTGCGGGACGGCGTCAAAGCCCTCGCCGAGGGCGGTGGGGACGAGGAGCAGTTCGGCCCCGCGCACGGCGGCGGCCCGGACCGCCTCAGGGAACTCAACGTCGTAGCAGATCACCATGGAAGTCCTGATGCCGTGGAAGTCCACGACGCCGGGACGGGCCTCGGCCGGAACGAACGCCTGGCGCTCGTCCGGGCCGAAGAGATGAACCTTGGCGTAGCTGAGCAGCTCATCCCCGTTCTCGTCGACCAGGCTGGCCGTGATGTGCCACTCCCCCGCGGCGGTGACGGCGGGGAGGCTGTAGACCAGTGCGATGCCGTTCCGGCGGGCGGTCTCCGCCAGGGCCTGCCGGATGGCGGGCAGTGCCGCGGGGTCGAACTCCGCCCGCAGCCTCAGGGGCGCGTACCCCACCGGAAACAGCTCCGGGGTCAGGAGCAGCCGGGCGCCGGCTGCGGCAGCCTCGACCGCGGCGGCCTCCACCGCGGCGCAGTTGGCTTCAACGTCCAGCACGGCAGCGTTCGCCTGCATCAGGGCCAGTAGCACCATTACCACCTCAGCATCCAGGGGACCGCCCTTGGCGGCGGACCCTCGCCCTTCCAGCGTAGCCACGCGGCACCGCCTCCGTCCCGGTGCATTTCCGCCCGATGCCGGCGGCAGCGGGGCGGAACGCCCCGCCATCCCGCGCAGGCGCACGCGAGGGCCTGCCGCCGGGGGTGCCATCGGCCCTTTCGCCGACTTCTCCCCCCACCTTGCGTTAACTTCTTGACTACAAGACGCCGATGCGGCAATCTTCATTGCATGCCCTCACCAACGCGCTCAACGAGGAGCCGAACGAAAAACCCCGGATCGCAGTCTGCACTCCGGCATCTGAACCAGCAGCGGATCATTGAATGCCTGCTCGCCGGGCCCTCCACGCAGGCCGAACTCGCCCGGCAGACCGGCCTCTCCACGGCCACGGTTTCCAACATCGTCAAGATCATGCAGGATGCCGGGCTGGCCTCCACCGAACCGATCACCAGCTCCGGCCGGCGGGCCCTGAACGTCCGGCTCAACAGCAACGGCGCCGTTGCCGTCGGCATCGACTTCGGCCGTCGGCACCTCCGCGTCGTCCTGGCCTCGCTCAGCTACCACGTCATCGCCGAGGAATCAGTCCTGCTCCCCCTGGGCCACCACGCCGAGGAGGGCATCAGCGCCGCCGTCGGGCTGCTGGACCGGCTGCTGGCCAGCAGCGGCGTGGAACGCACCGCCGTCGTCGGGGCCGGCGTCGGCATCCCGGGGCCCATCGACCGCCGCACGGGGACGGTGGCGCAGGGGGCCATCCTGCCCGAGTGGGTGGGCATCAACATCCTGCAACGCCTCGAGGAAGCGTTGGATCTCCCGGTTTTCCTGGACAACGACGCCAATCTGGGCGCCCTGTCCGAGGTCACGTGGGGGCCCCATACCGGCATCAGCAACCTGATGTTCCTCAAGATCGGATCCGGCATCGGCGCGGGGCTGATCCTGAACGGGATGCCCTACTACGGCAACGTCGGAATCACCGGCGAAATCGGCCACGCCACCATTCACGAGCACGGTCTGGTCTGCCGCTGCGGGAACCGCGGCTGCCTGGAAACCATCGCCTCAACCACCACCATGATCGAGCTGCTGAGCCGCGGCGAGGACAAGCCGCTGACCCCGGAGGACATTGTCCGCAAGGCCCTCGCCCGGGACTCCGCGACCCTGCGGGTGGTGGACGACGCCGGGCTTGCCGTCGGCCGCGCCCTGGGCAACGTGGCCAATCTGATCAACCCCGAAGTGATCGTGGTCGGCGGCCCGCTGGCGGGACTCGGCGAGCTGCTGCTGGACCCGATCCGGCGCGGCCTGGTCCGGCACGCGGTGCCCGTGATCGGCGAAACGACGACGCTGACAATGTCTTCCCTGGGGGACCGCGCCGAGGCCCTCGGAGCCACCGCTTTGGTCTTCCAGCACGCCGGAATCCGGCGGAACTGAATTTTTCGTTATCGGGCTGTTGCGTTAAAGACTTGACGACAAGGCCTGTGATCCAGTTTACTTTTCCATCAGACGGCCCTGCGATTTGCAGGGGCGGACAACGAAGTCATGCATTGGAGGCGTAAGGGCAGATGACGTCCCTCAACACGCACAGCGATCCGGTAATTCTCGAGATGCGCTCCATCACCAAAGAGTTCCCCGGCGTTAAAGCATTGGCCGAGGTGAACCTGCGGGTGAAGGCCGGTGAGATCCACGCGATCTGCGGTGAAAACGGCGCCGGCAAGTCCACCCTCATGAAGGTGCTTTCCGGGGTTTACCCGTACGGCACCTACACCGGGGACATCGTCTACCAGAGCGAAGTCCAGCAGTTCAAGGACATCCGGGCCAGCGAGCACGCCGGCATCGTGATCATCCACCAGGAACTCGCGCTGATCCCCGAGCTGTCCATCATGGAGAACATCTT
>DASWAW010000266.1:0-6213 GCA_036390955.1 Arthrobacter sp. | reverse complement strand
CCGCCTGAAGATCGACACCCACGACTACGAAACGAAGCGCGGCCACGCGCTCCGCTTCCTCGGCGCCGGTGACAAGGTCAAGGCCATGATCCAGTTCCGCGGCCGTGAGCAGCAGCGCCCCGAGATGGGCATCCGCCTGCTCCAGCGCTTCGCGGACGACGTCGCCGAAGTTGGCGTCGTGGAATCCAGCCCGCGTATCGATGGCCGCAACATGGTCATGGTCGTCGGTCCCCTGAAGAACAAGGCTGAAGCCAAGGCAGAGGCCCGCCGCGCATCGCAGCGTGCAGAAGCCAAGGCCGAAAACGAGGCCAAGGCCTCCGGTGACTTCCGCGTTGACACGTCCGGCCCCGAAGCACCCCTGACGCAGTCGCTCGCCGATCTGCTGCCGGAGGGCTACCAGGTCCGGACCGAGGCACCCGAGGCCGAGGTAACCGCAACGGAAGCTCCGGCAACGGAAGCCCCCGCTGCGGAAGCCGCTCCCGCCGTCGAGGCGCCGGCTGAAAAGGCTCCGGCTGAAAAGGTCGAGGCCGACAAGGCCGAAGCCGCGGAGGCCCCGGCCGCCGAGGCCAAGGTCACGGAAGCCCCGGCAGCGAAGGCCCCCGCCCAGGAAGCGCCGAAGCAGGAGGCCCCCAAGGCTCCCAAGGCCGCTCCGAAGCGCGAGGCCCCGAAGGCCGAAGCTCCGAAGGCCGCCGCCAGGCCGGCAGTAGCCAAGGCGCCCGCAGCGCCCAAGGCTGCCGCCAAGGCTCCGGAAGCCGCCACGGTTCCCGAGGCCGAGACGGCCGCTCCGGCGGCAGCACCGAAGCCGGTTGCCGCCCCGAAGCCGGTTCCGCGTCCGTCGGCGCCGAAGCCTGCTGCACGGCCGGCTGCCCCGAAGGCCGCCGCCAAGCCGGGCACCAAGAAGACCAACTAGCTCAGGGCTGCCGGACAGCAATGTCCGGCAGCAAGCAACCAGCACGCCGCCCGCAGGGGCGGCTGCGCGAAAGACTGCAGACCCTGTCTGCGGATACGTAAGGAGATCGGTTCCCATGCCGAAGATGAAGACCCACAGTGGTGCTAAGAAGCGCTTCAAGCTGACCGGCAGCGGCAAGCTGCGCCGCCAGCAGGCCAACCGCCGCCACTACCTCGAGCACAAGTCCTCCAGGCTGACCCGCCGCCTCGCCGGCGACAAGATCGTCTTCAAGGGCGACGCCAAGGTCATCCGGAAGATGCTCGGCATCTAAGTTCCAAGTTCTCTGATTGTTGCCACCTGGCAGCAGTCAACTACCAAAAAGGCTTCTCAGGCCAGCCGGTTGTTCCGGCAGTAGATGCTTGGGATCAGTAATTCTAAGGAGTACGCACGTGGCACGTGTGAAGAGGGCGGTCAACGCCCACAAGAAGCGCCGGGTTATCCTTGAACGCGCAAAGGGCTACCGTGGACAGCGCTCACGCCTGTACCGCAAGGCCAAAGAGCAGCTGCTGCACTCGTTTGTGTACAGCTACGGCGACCGCAAGAAGAAGAAGGGCGACTTCCGCCGCCTGTGGATCCAGCGTATCAACGCTGCCTCCCGCGCCAACGGCCTGACCTACAACCGTCTGATCCAGGGCCTCAAGGCCGCTGAGGTCGAGGTTGACCGCCGGATGCTCGCCGAGCTTGCCGTTTCTGACGCCAACGCCTTCGCCGCGCTGGTCCAGATCGCCAAGGACGCCCTGCCCGCCGACACGTCTGCTCCGGCCGTCCAGGCTGAGGCTGCACCGGCCGCCAAGAAGCCGGCTGCCAAAAAGGCCGCCGCCAAGAAGCCGGCTGCCAAAAAGCCTGCCGCTGCTGAAGCTGCCGAGTAAGTACCTGAGGTAGTTCACGAACTACGTCGTTCAAGAACCGGCTGGAAAAGCCACTAAGGTTCTTGTATGAACGAAACCGGGCGCCCGCAAGACTTTCCACTTTCCAATCCCCGAGCCGATCGGGTGAGGAAGGTGGCACAGCTTGCCGGGCGCCCGGCCCGTTTAAAACGCAGCGAGTTCCTGGCCGAGGGCCCGCAGGCCGTCCGGGAGGCCCTGGTCCTGCACCAGAAGAGGATTGCCGCGGGGGAGCCGGGCATCGTCTATGAGGTCTACGCGAGCGAAGCCTGCCTCGACCGGCACCCTGATCTGGAGACACTCGCGGAGGGCACCACTGCCTACCTTGCCACCGACGAAGTGCTCGCCGCCATGGCTGACACGGTCACCCCGCAGGGCATCCTCGCGGTCTGCGGCTTCCTGGACGTGAGCCTGGAGCAGGTGCTCGACGCCGGCCCCCGGCTGGTCGCCGTGCTGTGTGAGGTCCGGGATCCCGGCAACGCCGGCACCGTGCTCCGGGCGGCCGACGCCGCCGGCGCGGACGCCGTCATCCTGACCGCATCCAGCGTTGACATCTACAACCCCAAGGCCGTGCGCTCGACGGCGGGCTCCCTCTTCCACCTGCCAGTGGTGCTCGGCGCTGACGTCGGGGAGCTGGTGGCCCGGTGCAAGGAACGCGGCATCGGAGTCCTCGCGGCGGACGGCCAGGGCCAGCTGAACCTGGACCGTCTGCAGGACCAGAACGCGGCCCGCCGGCTTGGCGCACCCGCCCGGGACTCCGAGTACGCACTGGAGAACCCGACGGCGTGGCTGTTCGGCAACGAGGCCCAGGGCCTGTCCGAGGAAGAGTTGGCCCTGGCCGACCACCGGGTGGCCGTGCCGGTCTATGGGGCCGCCGAGAGCCTCAACCTCGGGACGGCGGCGACGGTCTGCCTGTACGCAAGCGCCCGCTCGCAACAGGACGGCGGATACCCGACCAGCTAGCTTCTCACCGGCACGCAGCGCACGCCTGCCAACCGCAGCGCACGCCTGCCAACCGCAGCGCACGCTTGCCAACCGCAGCGCACGTTTGCCAACCGCAGCGCGCACCCGGAAAAAGGGCAAAAAAGTACGGCGGGGGTCCACCGAAAGGTGGGCCCCCGCCGTCGTACGTGTGCAGTTACCTGGTCGTCTTGTTGCGTCCTGTGATGGCGCCGTAGACGAGGGCGACCACCAGGCCGCCGACAATGGCCAGGAGCCAGGAACCGAGATTCCAGAATTCCATCTTGCCGCCGCCGAACAGCAGGTCGCCGATCCAGCCGCCGACAATGGCACCGACAACGCCGAGCACGAGGCTGGTCACCCAACCGCCGCCGACCCTGCCAGGCATGACTGCCTTTACGATTGCACCTACTATGAGTCCGAGAATGATCCAGCCAAGAAAGCCCATTACTCCTCCTACATACTCGTCGGCATCCAAATGGTGAATCCCGATTATGGCTTCAAGCTAACATAGGCCGGATTGCTTGTCAGCAGAACCGCACCCAATCGTTATCTGCCCGGTGACCTGCAGTGTTGCGGGCCGGCCAGGCGGTCCTCCCATCACAGGACGGTGCTGTTGGCGTGACTGTACGCGGTGCTGGGACGGGGCGGGAACGGGTACGGTATTCCTTGTGGACGCAGGCACCGGCCGGAGTCCACCACCCGGTCGAACCCTAAGGAGAAGCTCTCTTGGCTGCAAATGGCGGTACCAAGGCGATTGTTGCGGCGCTGGCTGCCAACCTGACCATCGCCGTCCTGAAATTCGTCGCGTACTTCCTGACATTTTCCTCATCGATGCTGGCCGAGGCGATCCACTCGCTCGCGGACTCCGGCAACCAGCTCCTGCTCCTTGTGGGCGGCAAGCGCGCCCAGCGGGCGGCGAGCCCGGAGCACCCGTTCGGCTACGGACGCGAGCGCTACATCTATGCCTTCATCGTCTCGATCGTGCTGTTCAGTGTGGGCGGCCTCTTTGCCCTGTATGAAGCGTGGGGAAAGCTCCAGCACCCGCACGCCATCGAGGGCGCGTTCTGGTGGGTGCCTTTGGCCGTACTCCTGGGCGCCATCGTCGCGGAATCCTTCTCCTTCCGGACCGCGATCACCGAATCGAACCATCTCCGCGGCAAGCAGACCTGGGTCAAGTTCATCCGCAGCGCCAAGCAGCCCGAGCTCCCCGTCATTCTTCTCGAGGACTTCGGCGCCCTCGTGGGCCTCGTCTTCGCGCTCTTCGGCGTGGGCCTGACCCTCGTCACGGGGAACGGTATCTGGGATGCCCTCGGTACCGCGATGATCGGGTTCCTGCTGGTGGCAATCGCCGCCGTGCTGGCCATCGAGACGAAGTCCCTGCTGCTCGGCGAATCGGCCACGAAGGACGACGTCGCGAAGATCCGGTCGGCCATCGAGTCCGACGGCACCTCGATCATCCACCTCAAGACCCTGCACCTGGGCCCGGAGGAACTGCTGGTCGCGGCCAAGATCAGCATCGGCCGGTCCGACACGGGCCTGGAAATCGCCAAAGCGATCGACGGCGCCGAGACGCGGATCCGCGAGGCTGTTCCGATCGCGCGGGTCATCTACCTTGAACCCGACGTACAGCGTGTCAGCACGCCGTAGCCGGAGAAGGGCCTGACGGACACAGTCAGGGTCCGAGGGGCCGCTGGTCGGTAGCCGCATCGCGGGCTACCGGGCCAGCGGCCTCCTGCGTTCCACCAGTCCGCTGACGAGCGCGACGCCAAGGCCCAGGACGGCCAGGACGGCACCCACGAGGGCGGGTGCGACGTAGCCCCAGCCCCAGGCGATCACCAGGCCGCCGAGGAACGCCCCCAGAGCGTTGGCGACGTTGAGGGCCGCATGGTTCAGCGAGGAGGCCAGCGAGGGGGCGTCCGGTGAAGTATCCAGCAGCCGGGTCTGCAGCGCCGGGACCAGCAGTGAACCGGCGCCGCCGACGACGAAGACCATAACGTAGGCGGACCACGGCCAGTGCACGGCGACGGCGTAGACCACCAGCGCCACGGCGATGCCGGGCAGCACCCAGTAGATCGTCCCCATCACGGACCTGTCCGCGATCCGGCCGCCGACGATGTTGCCGGCCACCATGCCCAGCCCGTAGAGCGCGACGACCAGCGGGAGCCAGGCCGCGGGGATGCCCGCCACGGAGGTCATGGTGTGGGCAATGTACGTATAGGTGGCGAAGAAGCCGCCGAAGCCCACGATGCCGATCAGGATCGCCAGCCAGACCTGGAGCCGCTTGAGGGCCCCCAGTTCGCGGCGGAAGCTCGCATCCGCGTGCGGCTTCTGGTACGGCAGGAACTTCCAGAGCATCACCAGGGTGAGAATCCCGATCAGGCCCACCAGCAGGAACAGCAGCCGCCAGCCGTATGTCTGGCCCAGCCAGGTGCCAAAGGGCACGCCGATGACGTTGGAGACAGTCAGGCCGGCCATGACCATGGAAATCGCCCAGCCGCGCTTGGTCGGCGCGACCAGTGACGCTGCAATCACGGCGGCAACGCCGAAGAAGGCCCCGTGGGGCAGCCCGGCGGCGAAGCGCGACACCAGCATGGTGCCATAGTCCGGGGCGATGAACGACGTCAGGTTCGCGATGCTGAAGAAAAGCATGAGCCCCAGGGCGAGGTACTTCCGCGGCATCTTCGCGCCGACGGCGGCCAGCAGCGGGGCTCCGATCACGACGCCGAGCGCATAGGCCGAGATCAGGTGGCCGGCCTCCGGGGTGCTGATGTTGAGTCCTGCCTCCACCTCTTTGAGCAGGCCCATCATGGTGAACTCCGTGGTGCCGATGCCGAATCCGCCCATGGCGAGGGAAACGATGGCAAGGGCGAGGTGGCGGGTGCCGGTCTTGGGCGCTGCCGGGGCTTGTGTGGTGGTTGTCATTCGTCTGCTTTTCGGTGACGCTCCCGGCTGGAGCCAGGAGAATGCGGCAAGTTAAATCGGATTTGTAGTCTGATTTGTCTAACGGGGCGGGCACGCTCGGTATTCCGGGTCCTCGCCGAAGGCGGCCACTTCCATTGTCCCCTACGCCGGCGCCGCGCTAATCCCGCCCGGAGCGGCAGACGGGCCGTTGGACCCTTACCGGCTTCCTTCGAATCGGGATAAGCATGGAAATACCGCGGCGGTGCAATGATGCCGTTGAAGCCGAGGTAGGCGGCCCTGGCGTGGCGTCGGAGCTTGCCAGGGCCGCCGCATTACGCGGGGTAAATTACCGGCAAGACCGGAACCTCACCAGGATCTACCCTCGACCCTGTCTAGACTTAGGGGCGTGACTGGACTCATAAGCGTTGCAGGCGGCGCCGTACTGGACTCCCTGGCCGAACCCGGCCGGCTCCTTGTGGCGCGGCGGACGGCGCCCCCGCAGTTCGCCGGCATGTG
>DASWAW010000265.1:0-2624 GCA_036390955.1 Arthrobacter sp. | reverse complement strand
CCGCCCCGGGACTGTTCCGGGCTCAGGTACGCCGCGGTCCCCACCATGGTGCCGGTGGCGGTCAGCCGGGTCCCGCCCAAAATCCGGGCGATCCCGAAGTCGGTGAGTTTCGGCCGCAGCGGTTCCCCGGGACGGACCGGTACGAGCAGGATGTTGGCCGGTTTGATGTCCCGGTGCACTATGCCGAGCGAGTGCACGTAGGCCAGTGCATCCGACACCCCGGCTCCGATGACCGCGATCTCGTCCAGCGGCAGCGTGCTGTGCCGGATCCGGGCCCGGAGGTCCTGTCCGTCCACGAGTTCCATGGTCAGGAACGGCCGGGGTTCCTCGGGGATGCGGGTGTCCGTGCCGGCGTCGAAGAGGGTCACCAGGCTCGGATGGTTCAGGGTGGCCAGCAGTTCAATCTCCGCCTCCTGGCGCCGCAGTTCGTCCGGGTCGGCCGACTGCGGGGCAAAGAGCTTGAGGGCCACGTCGCGGCCCAGATTCACGTCCTTGGCGCTGTACACGGACGCCATTCCGCCCCGGCCGATCACTTCCCCCAGCCGGTAGCGGCCGCTCAAGAGTTCTGCGGTGTCACTATTGGACGAACTGTTCACGTTTGTCCCCCCCATCCCTTCCGCCGGGGCGCCACGGCGGCGCCCCCCAAGAATGATACCGGGATGGGTATCGCCTCCCCGTACGGCGGCCGCGGACCGACGGCCGCCGTACGGGTAGATGCTGCCAGGGCGTGTGTGCCGTTGAGTCCCCCAGCGGACCCAACGACGGTATGCCTTGCCGGAGCGTGTGCCGTTGAGTCCCCCAGCGGACCCAACGACGTCACTCCGGCCTCACAAGACCTTTGCGGGAGCGGGCGCACGCCTATGGTGGCCGTTCCTCATGGTGCGGGGATCGTTTGCGGCGCGCCCGCGGTCCTGCGGGGCGGTTCGCCCCTGCATGCGGCGCTGCAGTCTGTCCCGGGGCGGGGGAGGCAACGGCGGAAAAAGGGGTGCCGGAATGACGGCAGCGGACGGTGGCGTCCATGGGGGGATCTCCTGAATGACTGTTGGCGGGCGCTCAGGGCAGCCCGGTTGGCCGTGCTCTGTGGAGGGCAGAGACGGCTAACTAGTCAGGAGATGAACCGGGGTCAGCGGCGACGGCTGAGTGCACGTGCTGCAGCGGACCGCGGATGGGATCGGCGCCGGCTGTCGGAATGACCAGATACGGGCTGGGCAGCCAGGCGGCGCCGCCGGAGGGGCCGCCGGATGAAGCGGTGTTCCCCGATCCGGAGCCGGGTGCAGCGGGCAAAGCATCGGGAGCGGGCAGACCTGTCCCGTGGGGCCAGGGGCTCGGGTCGTTCCTGTGGCTTGGGGCCGCCGGCGGGACGGTGCCTTCCGGGGCCGCTGCTGGCGCGGGCACGCTTGCGGAGGACTGGCCGGGCCCGCTCGGATGGACGGGGCCCCCGAGGGCAGGCAGGTACAGGGCAGTTCCGAGGAGTTCAGTGAGCGGCGCCGGGGAGGCCGCCTGCAACCCGGCGAGGACGTCGCCGGTGACCTTGCAGTCCGCAGGGGTTTCGGCGGGGGGATCCGGCGGGACGATATCCGGTGCCGTCTGCACCCCATCAACAGGCAGCGCGGCGCCAAGGGACAGATCCGGGGCCGCCGGGTCACCAGTGGGAACCCCATCCGGGACCGCAGGCCCTCCCTGAAGTGGGTCCGTCACCGCCGGCACCGCCGGGTCCGCCGGCGCCGGGACCGGGAGCGTCGGATCGACGACCGGCAGGGTGGGATCCAGAGCCGGGCCGGTGGGAGCCGGCGTTGGCTTGGGAGCGGTGGAGCCAGGTGCAGGCGCCGGGTACGTCGCGTCCGGGTCCGGGGCGGGTGAGGGCGTGGGACCGGAACCAGTCGGTTTCGGAGTGGGTGTTGCTGTTGGAGTCGGCGTCGGAGTGGGTGTTGTTGTTGGCGTTGGAGTCGGAGCCGGCGCTTTTACCGGCTCGGGGGCAGGTTGCGGAGCTGGCGAGGTCGTCGGCAGGGCTGTCGGGACGGGCGCGGGTGCGGGAACCGGAGCGAGGACCGGCTCGACCGTGGGCAGGGGAGCGGGAGCCGGAGCGAGGACCGGCTCGACCGCGGGTGCGGGTGCGGGTGCGGGAGCCGGTTCCGGTGCGGCCGTCGGGAGGGCCGTGCTCTCGGGGGCGGGTGCCGGAGCGGGAACAGCAGTCTCTGGCGGGGCCACCGGGGCCGAGGCGACCGGGGGAGCGGGTTCCAGGGAAGGTTCTTCGGTGGCGACCGGGACAGTAGTCCAAGGCGTCCCCCCGGGCATGTGGCCGGCCCCGATATGGGCCTCGACAACCGCGGCGGCTTGTGGCGCCGCAACGCTTAGTGCGGGGATGGAGCCGGCGGGAACCGCGATGACGGCTGAGGCCGCGGCGTCGGCCGTCGGGGGCGGAGCGGCGGCGGCGTCCGCGCTGGCAACCGCCGCGGAGAGCGCCAGCCACGCGATGCCGGCGACGCCTCCCAGAAGAAGCCGCCGGAGCCGGCGACGTGCGCGCAACGGGACTGATGCTGGGTCCACGCGCACACCCCATTTCCCCGGAAGCTCGACGGTTGACTCTAGGGTAAGTCCGCGCGTGGGGGCGAGTCCAGAGCGCA
>DASWAW010000264.1:0-5753 GCA_036390955.1 Arthrobacter sp. | reverse complement strand
CACGCGAAAGGCGTGCGGTACGGCGAGCACGAGTGTTGTTAGCCACTTGTGTCCTTCCAATATCTGCGGTGTGTCAGTGTTACTGGCCTCCACGATGGAGAGCATCGGCCAACCGCTGCCTTTTGCTACTGGGCACAGGGCTAACCCATCTCAACAGCATAAAATGCCGGTATCAAGTGGATTGTGCGTCTGTGCCTTGCCAGACAACGAACAAGCCTACCACCTCCGGGCCGGCGGACTGTCAGGTCCTGGCATGCACACCCCGGCCGCTGCGCCGCCCGAACGAAGCCGCACCGAGGAATTCGACCGCCACGAAGGGGGCGTCCCCCGCGACCCATTCGTCGTGGCCTGGCGGAATTGCGTAGGTGTCGTTGGCGCGGATCGTGGAGCGCAGCCCGTCGGAGGATTCCACTTCCATCTCCCCCGAGATGCAGAACCCCAGATGGTGGTGTTCGCAGAGCACGGTCTGTTCAAAGGGTTTGATGGACTGGGACCACCGCCAGCCCGGGCCGAGGATCAGGCGCGCCACCGAGTAGTCGTTTACGGTGACAAGATCGAATTCGGCGTTGTCCGGGCACCGTTTCTTGTCCGGTAGATCAAAGGACTTAACGGCCAGGGCGGTTACGAAATTGACGGGCATGGGAGGCACGACCTTGTGATTTGGGCGACGAAGCCTTGCATGAAGACAGACTATTGAAGTGCCGGCCGCCAACCTGAGGTCCGGGAAGCGAAGAGCCGGCAATATGTGCTGCTGTCCCCACCAAGCACGCACGTTCAGCAGGTCCTTGCTGACTTAAGTCCACGTTAGACCTCGCGGCCGGGAAGTCAACGTCCACTTTCCGGGCCCGCCGGTCACTTGCCCCGGATGATCCTGCGCAGCCGCTCCAGCCGGGTGGAGATGTCCCGCTCGGCGCCGTTCGCTGTCGGCTCGTAGTAGTTGCGCCCCACGAGGTCATCCGGCGGGTACTGCTGGGTGGCCACCGAGTGGGGCGCGTCGTGGGCGTATTTGTAGCCCTGCCCGTGGCCCAGCTGCTTGGACCCCGGGTAGTGTGCGTCGCGCAGGTGGGCGGGGATGCCGTTGCCGAGGCCGGCGCGGACGTCGGCGATCGCCTGGTTGATTCCCATGTAGGCGGCGTTGGATTTGGGCGCGGTGGCGAGGTGGACCACGGCCTCGGCCAGGATGATGCGGCCCTCCGGCATGCCGATCAGCTGCACGGCTTGGGCGGCGGCGACGGCGGTCTGCAGCGCCGTCGGGTCCGCCATGCCCACGTCTTCGGCAGCGGAGATGACGATGCGGCGGGCCACGAATTTCGGGTCCTCCCCCGCCTCGAGCATGCGGGCGAGGTAGTGCAGGGCGGCGTCGACGTCGGAACCCCTGATGGACTTGATGAAGGCGCTGGCGACGTCGTAGTGCTGGTCCCCGGCGCGGTCGTAGCGCACGGACGCGACGTCGAGGGCACGCTCCGTGTGCTTGAGTTCGATCTGCATCGGAGCGTCCTCGACGGCCGCGGCAGCGGCGCCGGCCCCGACTGCGCCTGCGCCTACTCCGACTGCGTCGGTGTCGTCCGCGTCCCCGAAGGCGACGCCGGCGGCCGCTTCGAGCGCCGTCAGCGCCCGGCGGGCGTCCCCGCCGGAGAGCCGGACGAGGTGGGCCAGGGCCTCGTCGCTGAGTACGACTTTGCCGCCGAGCCCGCGGTGGTCCGCGGCAGCCCGCAGCAGCAGGCCCTCGACGTCGGTGTCGGTGAGCGGTTTGAGGGTCAGCAGCAGTGACCGCGAGAGCAGCGGCGAGACCACCGAGAAGGAGGGGTTCTCGGTGGTCGCGGCGACCAGGACCACCCAGCGGTTTTCGACCCCGGGCAGCAGGGCGTCCTGCTGGGCCTTGTTGAAGCGGTGGATCTCGTCCAGAAAGAGCACGGTGGTGGTTTTGAAGAGGTCCCGGGCGGTGAGGGCTTCCTCCATGACGCGGCGGACGTCCTTGACGCCGGCGGTGATGGCGGAAAGTTCGACGAACTTCCGGCCGGGGCCCTTGGCGATAACGTGCGCGAGGGTGGTCTTGCCGGTGCCGGGAGGCCCCCAGAGAATCAGTGAACTGGGACCGGCGGGTCCGGTGGCATCGGTGCCGGCGGCGAGCTGGCGCAGTGGCGAACCCTGGCCGAGGAGGTGCTGCTGGCCCACGACGTCATCGAGCGTCCGCGGCCGCATCCTGACGGCCAGCGGGCTGCGCGCGGAGGCGGCCCGGCCGGCGGACGCTCCCCCGGCCGTGCCGTCGTCGTCGCCGTCATCGTCGATAGCGGCACTGTCCCGTCCTGCGCCAAAGAGATCATCCACATAGATAGGCTACTTCTAGTTCCCGACTGCCCCGACACCTCACAATGGAGACCTGCGCCATGGCAAGCACCGAAACCCGCGTGGCGTTCGTCTCCGGCGCGCGGCTGCCGGGCTGGGTGGAGCGCTTTGCGGCGAGCCACGGCGGGCTGACCGAAGAGGACCTCGACGGCGGACTTCAATTGCGTGCCGCAGACGGGGCTATGGCTTTGCTGCAGGCGCCGTGGCCGGTGGACGGTCGCCCGGGACGCGGCAGTGACGCGGTGTCCCGGCTGGCCTCGCTCGCCGGGCAGCCGCGTTGCCTCGGCGCCGTGCTGGTCCGCCGCGGCGGCTACTCGGTGGCGGTGATCAGCGGCGGGGCTGTGCTTGCGTCCAAGACCGGCACCCGCCATGTCCAATCCCGGACGGCAGCGGGCGGCTGGTCCCAGCAGCGCTTTGCCCGGCGGCGCGCGAACCAGGCCGATGCCCTGGTGGAGGCCGTGGCGGACCACGCCGCCCGGATTTTCGCCGACCACCGGATCGAGTACGTGGCGCCCGGCGGGGACCGGACCCTGGCCGAGCAGGTCCTCACCGAACCGGTGCTGAAGCAGTACGCCGACCGGCCGCGGCTGGCATTCCTGGACGTCCCGGATCCGCGCGCCGCGGTTCTGAAGAAGGCCGCCGCGGATCTGTGTGCGGTGCGGATCCAGGTGACGGATCCGCCGTCCTAGTAACGGACGCCGTTCCATCCGCGAAGTCAGCTGACGGGCGACGGCGACCGTCCGGCCAGGGGTTGCCGTCCGGGCCTCATCGGTGCTGTTCGTCCAGCTCGTTGGGAATTACGACGTCGGCGGCGTTTTTGCTCGATCCGCGCACAAATAGGCGTGGCGCCCCCAGGACAGGAGCCTGTAGCCACATCGGCACCCGCGCGATCCAGCCGATGATCCAGAACCCTGCACCGGCCAGGACCATCAGCGTGAGGCCGCCCCCGAACGCCCAGGGGGCCCACACCGGACCAAGCAACTCCAGGCCCTGGTCAGTGCCTCCGGCGACGAACGCAAAGAGACCCACGATGAGGAAGAAGCCGATGAAACCTCCGCCGGCCACAATCGCTTCGCCGCCGAGAATGCCTGAGAGCAGCAGCGGGAGCACGGTTCCGATGCCGAGGAGCCAGACAGCCAGAATAACGAGAGTCTCTTCTGCGTCACCCCCGATATTGACGCCGATCGGTCCGATGATGAGCCCGGCGCCGATGAATACGAACATGAAAACAACGAGGGCGGTGCTGGTCCTGGTGATGAAGCGATCGCTGAAGCGGAATGTACCGTTCGGGCGGGCGGTCTGCGCGCGGGCCTGTCGCGTCGGGGCCCAGAACGTCGGCTGCGCCGCGGAATTCTTCTTCCTGGCCTTTCGCCGAGCAGCTTTCGTGTTACCCACCATCAGCACTCCCAATTATCGATAAATCTACGGTGGCAAAGGGCACCCGTCGCCGTCCCGTGGGACCCGTAGGGGCTCAGGCGCCATTGAGTAATAGGCCCCGCCTCACATCCCGGGAAAGGTCCGGGAGACCGATATCTCACCGGCGCTGTTCGTCCAGCTCGTTGGGAATCACGACGTCGGCGGGGTTTTCGCTCGATCCGCGCACGATCACGCGTGGCGAACCCTGAAAGGGAGCCTGTAACCACATCGGCACTCTCGCGATCCAGCCCACGATCCACAAGCTCCCGCCGGCGAGGACCATGAGTGCGATACCGCCCAGGTAGGCCCATGGGGTCCAGACCGGCCCCAGCAATTCCTGGCCGAGCTCGGTACTTCCGGCGACCGTGGCGAACATGCCAACGATGAGGAAGAATCCGATGAAGCCTGCACCGGGCCGGATCGCTTCGCCGCCGAGAACGGCTGCCAGGAGGAGGGGGATCACGAGTCCGCCGATGATGAGGGCGCCGGCCGCAATACCGAGCGCATCGCCTGCCTCACCGGCAACATTGTCGCTGAGCGGTCCGATGATGAACCCCGCTGCGATCGAAGCCAGCATTACGGTGATGAGGACGGTGGTGGTCGTTTTGATGAAGCGGTCGCTGAACCGGAACGTTCCGGCAGGTCGACTCACCGGCGCGGGTGCCGCCTGTCGCGTCGGCGCCCACGTACTTGGCTGCGACGTTGAGTGCTTGTTCATAATTGCTCCCCCATGCGATTGGATCAGGACGCCGCTTCCGGGCGGGCCGCCCAGCCTTTGGGCCGCTACTAGCGCTGCCCAACCTCCGCAAGAGCCAAAGCCTTATTTGTCAAGCGACTGGATAAACCGAGTATACGGTGTCACAGGCGAACCGGCCCCCAGCCTGCGGCCTGCCATTAGTGGCCGGGCAGGGCGGCAGGCTGGGCGCCGTTGGTTCCCAATCCGTGGTCCAATCCCCGCGTGTCCGCCACTGCTGAAGAGGCCGCAGCCCGGTGGCGGGAAGAGGAGCGACCCTCTATGGGCCGGACTAGCTACTCGCCGGGGGTTGAACGAAGGCGCGACGCAAAGATGACGCCCCCGACTATCTGCAAAATACTCATAGCCCGCGTCAATTCGGGATGTTCGGCCCACATGCGCATGCATTTGCGCCACGGTTCTGGGCCGAACTCCCACCGGGTCGAGTGCTGCACGGGAAACAACGCTCCGAGGACGCCGTCCCCGATGGCCAACATTGCTACGGATTCCGCAATAACAACTTTCATGAGAAGCCTCCGCGATTGTGGCGGTCGACGGCTGGTCCGGCAACCTGGCCGAAAAAAGGGCGTGCCCTTATTCACTCCGATTGTTCTCCGGCAGCGATCAGGGCTCCCAGTGCTGAAAGCCCCTGTGCCCCGGCTAGCGTGCCCCGGGGGGACCGTTATGAATCGATTTCTTCTGGCTCTCTGTACCGCGCTGCCCGGCTGGCGTGATTTTTATGGTGCAAGTTGCTGAGAGCCTAACCAGCAGGGCACCCTCCACCGATATGGACGCCGCGCAGCAAGGGCGTGCAGCGAGGCGTTCAGGCGCTTTGGGGCAGGAAGGATTCGGGGTAGGGCCCGTCGAGTGGCTCCGACCAGTCCAGGTCCTCCGGATATATGGCATCTTCCGGTTCAGCGGCCGGGAATCCGTGCGCGGCTGTGAAGAGATACCACTCCGGGAAGGGGTCCGCGGGCAGTTCCTGATCGGGATCCGGGCCGGGATCCTCGGGCAGGCCCTGGTTCAGGTCCGGGAAACCGGCGGGCCAGTCGGGTGGTTCCCAGTCCTGTTCCTCGCTGGCGTAGTGCCGGCCCGTCGGTGAGGTCCAGCCCGGTGGTTTGTCTTTGCTGGCCCCGGCCGGGGTCCAGGCCGAGCCGTGTTTGAGGCGGTGGTGGCGGGGGCAGGGCTGGCCGAGGTTGGCGATCCCGGTGGTTCCGCCGTCGGCCCAGGCCAGGAGGTGGTCCGCGTCGTTGTCCAG
>DASWAW010000263.1:0-4362 GCA_036390955.1 Arthrobacter sp. | reverse complement strand
CGCTACGGGCTCAAGACGGTCGGCACGGCCGCGCATTCCTTCACCCTGCTGCACGACACCGAGCGCGAGGCGTTCGAGGCGCAGATCGCCTCGATGGGCGCCGGGACCGCGCTGCTCGTGGACACCTACGACGTCGAGGCCGCGGTGCGCACCGCCGTCGAACTGGCCGGCGACAAGCTCGGCGCGGTGCGCCTGGACTCCGGCGACCTCGTGGCCCAGGCGCAGTGGGTCCGGCAGCTCCTGGACGATCTGGGCAACGAGCGGACCCGCATCATCGTCACCTCCGACCTGGACGAGTTCGCCATCGCCGCCCTGCAGTCCGCCCCGGTGGATTCCTACGGCGTGGGCACCTCCCTCGTGACCGGTTCCGGCGCGCCGACGGCCAGTATGGTCTACAAGCTGGTCAGCCGCACGGACGACGACGGCGAGTTCATTCCCGTCGCCAAGGCAGCGAAGAACAAGACCAGCAAGGGCGGGCGCAAGTACGCACTGCGCAAGCTCAACGAGCGCGGCACGGCCACCCAGGAGATCGTCGGCGTCGGGCACCGCCCGGACGACGACGGCAATGACCGGCCGCTGCTGCAGCAGTTCGTCAAGAACGGCGCGCTGGTGCCCGGCTGGACCGGCGCGGAGGGTGTGCTGCGTGCACGCAAGCGCCACGCGGACACCATGAAGGAGCTTCCCGCTGTCGTGAACCGGCTGCAGCGCGGCGAAGCAGCCATCCCCACCATCTACGAGGAGAACTGATGTCCCGCGCCCTGATCATCGTCGACGTCCAGAACGATTTCTGCGAAGGGGGCTCCCTGCCCGTCGCGGGCGGGGCCGGGCTCGCCGGCGCCATCAGCGAATACGTCGACGCCCACCACGGACAGTTTGACCATATCGTTGCGACCCAGGACTGGCATGTCGATCCGGGTGCGCACTTCTCGGAGGACCCGGACTTCATCGACAGCTGGCCGAAGCACTGCGTGGCCGGAACCCGGGGCGCCGAACTCCACCCCGATCTCGACACGGAATACATCCAGGCCTACTTCCGGAAGGGCCAGTTCACCGCGGCGTATTCCGGCTTCGAAGGGCTGCTCGCCCCGGACGACGCCGTGCCCACCGGGGACCGGAAGCCCGGCGCCATGCCGGTAGCGGGCGGAGCCGCCGGCGGCACCGGCGACACGGAGGCATCCGGCGGTGACTTCGCCGGCAGTGACTTCGCCGCTGGCGAGGATGCGATCGGTCTCGACGACTGGCTGCAGAGCCACGACGTCGAAGACGTTGTCATCGTCGGGATCGCCACCGACCATTGCGTCAAGGCGACGGCTCTGGACGGCGTGCAGGCCGGGTACTCCGTGACCGTGCTGCGTGATCTGACCGTCGGGGTCGCCGAGGATCTCGACGACGCCGTTGCCGAGATGGAACTCGGCGGGGTCGACATCGCCTGATCGGCGGCGTGGCCCCCTGGCTGCCGTCCTCCGGACTGGCTGCCGGATTGTGGCGGCGTCCGGCCGGACCGCTGACCGGAAAACCGCGCCCCCGCAGTAGACTCGAAATCCTTGCCAATATCGTCTGACCCGCAAAACCCCGGAGTACACCATGAAGAAGACCCTGACCGTCCTGATCGCTGCCGGGGCCCTGCTCGGCGCCGCCGGCTGCTCGGCCCCGCACGACACCACTGCCGAAACCTGCGCCCGGGTCCAGACCGTCGGCGCGGGTCCGACGTCCAACGAGGACAAGGCGGGGATGATCCGCCTCGGCAACCGGCTCCGGCCCATCGAGGCCAACGCGTCCGAGGAACTCCAGGCCCCGCTGCATTCCATCATCGAGTTCCTGGACGAGTCGGCAAAGGAAACCCCGGACTCGGCGAAACTGCAGGAGATGCAGGCCAGCTACACCGCTGCCGGCCAGTCCCTCACTCAGCTCTGCGGCGCAGGCGGCCAGTAGCTGCCAGTAACGGCAAGCCTGCTGCTGCGACAAGCTGCGAGACAGCAGCAATTCTGAAAATTGCACAAAAAGGGACCGGGTGACCCCGGTCCATTTTTGTGCCCATGGCTTTGGTGCCCTGGCTTTGGTGCAGGGCCTTGGTGCAGGGCCTTGGTGTAGGGCCTTGTCGGCGGCTACTTCCGGCCGATGAACCAATCCTGAAGCTTGCGCAGCCGGGTCTGCAGCTGCTCCTCGTTGGCCTGGGCGACGGCCGGACCGCCGCAGACCGTCCTGAGCTTGGTGTGGATGACACCGTGCGGGGTGCCCGTGCGCGCCGACCAGGCCGCGACGTTCTTCGCCAGTTCGGTGCGCAGGTCCATCAGCATCCGGTGGTCCGGCAGGGCCGGCACGGCAGCAGCCGCAGCAGCCGCCGCACCCTGCGGGGCCCGGGAGTTCTTGCGGTTGAGCTGCTCGTGCTGGCGCTGGCGCAGCAGCGTGCCGACCTGTTCGGCGTCGAGCAGGCCGGGGATCCCGAGGAAGTCGAGTTCGTCCTCCGAGCCCACCTCGCCGCCGGTGCCGAACTCGCCGCCGTCGAACAGCACGCGGTCAAAGGAGGCCTGGGAATCCAGCGCCTCGAACTTGCCCTTGGTCAGCGAATCGGAGGCCTTCTCCTCGCGGTTCGCCTCGTCCATGAGCGAGTCTTCCGGGTTGAAGAGGCCGTCGCCGTCCTCCTTCTCGGGGCGGTCCAGGGCGTGGTCCCGCTCGGCTTCCATGGAGTTGGCCAGTGCCATCAGCTGCGGCACGGAGGGCAGGAAGACCGACGCCGTCTCCCCGCGTTTCCGGGCGCGCACGAAACGCCCGACGGCCTGGGCGAAGAACAGTGGAGTGGCGGTGGAGGTCGCGTACACACCCACGGAGAGCCGCGGGACGTCCACGCCTTCGGAAACCATCCGCACGGCCACCATCCAGCGCTTCTCGCTGGCGGTGAACTCCTCGATCTTGCTGGATGCCTTCGTGTCATCGGAGAGGATCACCGTGGGCGACTCGCCCGTGATCCTCTTCAGCTGGCCGGCGTAAGCGCGCGCGTCGTCGTGGTCGGTCGCGATGACCAGCCCGCCGGCGTCGGGAACCGTCCGGCGCACCTCGCTGAGGCGCTTGTCCGCCCCGGCAAGCACCGCGGGAATCCAGGCTCCCGTGGGGTTCAGTGCGGTCCGCCAGGCGTGGGAGGTGACGTCCTTGGTGACAGCCGATTCGCCGAGCGAGGCCGCCATCTCCTCGCCGGCGCTCGTGCGCCAGCGCATCTGGCCGGAGTAGGCCATGAACATCACCGGACGGACCACATGGTCCCGGAGCGCCTTGCCATAGCCGTAGGTGTAGTCCGCCTTGGAACGCCGGATCCCGTCCCGGTCCTCGGCGTATTCCACGAACGGGATCGGCGAGGTGTCGGACCGGAACGGGGTACCCGTCAGGGAGAGCCGGCGTGCGGCGGGCTCGAAGGCCTCGCGGAGCCCGTCGCCCCACGACAGGGCTTCGCCTCCGTGGTGGATCTCATCGAGGATGACCAGTGTCCGGGCGGCCTCGGTCTTGGCCCGGTGCAGCATCGGCTTGCTGGCCACCTGCGCGTAGGTGACCGCGACGCCGATGAAGCCGCGGCCGTGCTGGCCGTCGGCGTTCTTGAAGTTCGGATCGATGGCGATCCCCACCTTGGCGGCGGCGTCGGCCCACTGCCTTTTCAGGTGGTCCGTGGGTGCCACGATGGTGACCCGGTTGACGACGTTTGCCTCGATCAGCATGGAGGCGACCCGCAGGGCGAACGTGGTCTTGCCGGCGCCCGGCGTCGCTACCGCCAGGAAGTCCCTGGGGTGGGTGCTGAAGTAGCTGTCGAGGGCTTCCTGCTGCCAGGCACGGAGCTTCGGGGCGGTGCCCCAGGCGGCCCGCTCGGGATAGGCGGGCGGCAGGACGGGCCCGCCGAAGAGTGTCTCTGTCATTTAGGTGCCCTCCATTCCGCGCACTGCTGCCGCTGCCGGAGAAACCCAAATAAGCACAAAAACACCAATCTTTTTCGGATGAACCGTAAGCAAATCACCGGCCAGCACGGGCCGGGCATCATTCACCGGGAGAACAGGCCCGCCCGGGGCAGGGCGGAACGCCTGGGGCGGCACGCAGGGAGCTGCCGCGTCGCCCTCGCGGGGGCGCTACTTGTCGCCGGAACCGCTGCCGCCGTCTTTGCCCGGGCGGAGGCCTTCATAGACCTCTTTGCATTCGGGGCAGACGGGGAACTTCTTCGGGTCGCGGCCCGGGGTCCAGACCTTGCCGCACAGGGCGATGACGGGTTCGCCGGACAGCGCGGATTCCATGATCTTTTCCTTGCGCACATAGTGCGAGAAGCGTTCCCGGTCACCGGGTTCCACTTCCTGGCGCAGTTCCTCGCGCTCGATCGTGGCCGTCGAC
>DASWAW010000262.1:0-2576 GCA_036390955.1 Arthrobacter sp. | reverse complement strand
GGCCGGCCTCTGGACCGAAGGCACCCTCGCCGACGCCGAGAACTCGCTCCGCGAACTCGCCGCCCTCGCCGAGACCGCCGGCTCGGAGGTCCTCGACGGGATCGTGCAGCGCCGCGCCAAGCCCGACCCCGGAACCTTCCTGGGCTCCGGCAAGGCCCAGGAGCTCAAGGACATCGTGATGTCCACCGGAGCGGACACGGTCGTCGTCGACGCCGAACTGGCACCGTCCCAGCGCCGCAGCCTGGAGGACATCGTCAAGGTCAAGGTCATCGACCGCACGGCCCTGATCCTGGACATCTTTGCCCAGCACGCCAAGAGCCGCGAGGGCAAGGCCCAGGTCGAGCTGGCGCAGCTCGAATACCTGCTCCCGCGCCTGCGCGGCTGGGGTGACTCGATGTCCCGGCAGGCCGGCGGCCAGGTCGGTGGCGCCGGTGCCGGCATGGGGTCGCGTGGTCCCGGTGAAACCAAGATCGAACTCGACCGCCGCCGGATCCGCACCCGGATGGCCAAGCTGCGCCGCGAAATCGCCGCGATGAAGCCGGCCCGGGAAACCAAGCGCGCCAACCGCCGTCGTAATGCCGTGCCGTCCGTGGCGATCGCCGGGTACACCAACGCCGGCAAGTCCTCGCTGCTGAACCGGCTGACCGACGCCGGCGTCCTGGTGGAGAACGCCCTGTTCGCCACCCTGGACCCGACCGTCCGCAAGGCCGAAACCTCGGACGGGCTGGGGTACACCCTCGCCGACACCGTGGGCTTTGTCCGGTCGCTGCCCACCCAGCTCGTGGAGGCATTCCGCTCCACCCTGGAGGAGGTTGCCGACGCGGACCTGATCCTGCACGTCGTGGATGTCTCCCACCCCGATCCGGAAGGCCAGATCGCCGCCGTCCGCAAGGTGTTCAGCGAAGTCGATGCACGCAAGGTGCCGGAAATCATCGTCCTGAACAAGGCCGACGCCGCCGACCCCTTCGTGATCGAACGGCTCAAGCAGCGCGAACCGCGCCACGTCGTGGTGTCGGCCCGTACCGGCGAAGGCATCCCGGAACTGCTCAAGGCCATCAGCGAGGGCATCCCGCGGCCCAGCGTGAAGCTGGAACTGATGATCCCGTACAACCGCGGGGACCTGCTCAGCAAGCTGCACGAGACCGACGCGGAGATCCTCAGCCTCGACCACGAGGAAGCGGGCACCCGTGCCGTCGTGATGGTGCGCGAAGGATTCGCCGCTGAACTGGATTCGTTCATCAGCAATGACTGAGGCTGCGGTGACCGGGACGGAGGCGAACGATCCGGCCGGGGACGACCCGACCGCCGGGAAACCCCCCGCAGGAACAGCCGGCCGGACCGGCGAGGAGTTCGTCATCGAACTGCTCGACCGTGCCGTGTCCGGCATGGGCGGCCAGAGCCGCGACGGCCAGCACGAAATGGCCCGGCAGGTGGCGCACGCGATTGACAGCGGCGACCACCTGCTGGTCCAGGCCGGCACCGGAACCGGCAAGTCCCTCGCTTACCTGATCCCGCTGATCGCCCATTCGCTCGTCAGCGACAAGCCCACCCTGGTCTCCACCGCCACCCTGGCCCTGCAGACCCAGATCGTCGGCCGGGACCTGCCCCGGCTGCTGAAGACCATCACCCCGGCGCTCGAACGGCCCGTCAAGGTCGCCCTCGTCAAGGGCCGCTCCAACTACGTCTGCCGCCACAAGCTCGACGGCGGCTTCCCCTCCGAGGAACCCTCGGAAGGGCAGCTCTTCTCACTCGGGGAGGACACCTCCGTGCCGCATTTCGCCGCGGCGATGGGCGGCCCGTCATCCCAGCTTGGCAAGGAAGTGGTCCGGCTGCGCGAATGGGCCGAGGACACCGTGACGGGGGACCGGGACGAACTCCTGCCCGGCGTAACCGACCGTGCCTGGCGGCAGGTCTCCGTCACCTCCATGGAATGCCTCGGCGCGCAGAAATGCCCGCTGGCGGCCGAATGCTTCAGCGAACTGGCCCGGCAGAACGCCGCGGACGCCGACGTCGTCGTCACCAACCACGCCATGCTGGCCGTCAGCGCCTTCGAGGGCCTTGCCGTGCTGCCGGAATACGACGTCGTGGTGGTCGATGAGGCCCACGAACTGCAGGACCGCGTGACCGGCGCCGTGTCCGGGCAGCTCTCCGTCGCGATGGTCCATGCCGCCGCGTCCGGAGCGCGGAAGAACACCGGCATCACCGTGGACGCCCTGAACAACGCCGCGTCCAACCTCGAACTTGCCATTGAAGGGGTCCCCAGCGGACTCATGCCCAACGGCCTCAACAGCGAACAGCTGGACTGCGTCGACCAGCTGCGCGACGCCTGCCGCGCGGCACTCTCCGACTCCAAGGGCGACAGCGCCAACACGGTCGACGGCGGCCGGCAGCTCGCGCGCTCCCGCCTGATGGTGATCCTGGAACTCTGCGAACGGCTGCTCGCCGCCCGCGAAAACCGGGAAGTTGTCTGGTTCTCCCGCAACAGCACCTTCGACCCGCAGCAGGGCTACTCCCAGCCCGACGAGTCCGCCCCGGCCCTGATCAACATCGCCCCGCTCAGCGTCGCCGGACGGCTC
>DASWAW010000261.1:0-4811 GCA_036390955.1 Arthrobacter sp. | reverse complement strand
GCGTTCCCGCCGCACGGTGTAGGTCCGCATGCAGCCTCGGGTCGCAGGATCCATGGCCAGCCATTCGACGTACCAGCCGGCCTGCTCCATCCGGAACTCCGGCAGCGGCAACGCGGTGCCGTCCGCGGCCCGCGAGGGGATTATGAGTTTGATGCGCAGGTCCAGGGTGCTGCCGTGCACACCGAAGTTCCGCAGCGAATAGCCGCCCAGGGTGACCCGCCGGAAGTTCGGTCCGAGCTGCTGGACCGCCGTGACCTGGACTTCGAAGGCCAGGGTCATGGGCTCGGTGGCCGGCAGTGTCTTGAGGGCCGCGCGGGAGCGGGCAAGGGCGGGGTTTGTGGCAGTCATGGGACCAGCTCCAGGGTTGTGGTTTGCGGGACAGCGGTGTGGTGGCGTCCCAGCGGGATGACCAGGGGTGCGCCGGACACCGGGTCCGGGAGCACCCGGGACTCCAGGCCGAACACTTCGCGGACCATCCCCTCGGTGATCACGGCCGCGGCGGCGCCCTCGGCGACGATCCGCCCGTTCTTCATCGCGATGATGTGGTCGGCATAGCGCGCAGCGAGGTTGAGGTCGTGCAGCACGATCGCCACCGTGGTGCGGCGCTGCCGGTTGAGGTCCGTGATGAGGTCCAGGACCTCCACCTGGTGGGCAAGGTCCAGGTAGGTGGTCGGTTCATCCAGCAGCAGCACCCCGGTGTCCTGCGCCAGGGCCATCGCGATCCACACCCGCTGCCGCTGCCCGCCGGAGAGTTCGTCCACGGTCCGCCCGGCGAGGTCCAGCGTTGCGGTGGCGGCCATCGCCTGCTGCACAGCTCGCTCATCGTGGACGGAGCCGCCCGCCGGCCCGGACCGGAAGACACCCTGGTGCGGATAGCGGCCCCGGCCCACCAGGTCCCGGACCGTGATGCCGTCCGGCGCCGTGGGATGCTGCGGCAGCAGGCCCAGGGTGCGGGCCACCTCGCGGGCGGGTCGGCGGTGGATGTCCCGCCCGTCCAGGGTGACCGTGCCGGCCGCAGGCTTGAGCAGCCGGGCGAGACCCCGGAGCAGGGTGGATTTGCCGCAGGCGTTGGCGCCGACAATCATGGTCACCCTGCCCTCGGGGATGACCGCGGAGAGCCCCTCGATCACTGTCCGCTGGTCGTATTTCAGCGTGAGGCCGGTGGTCTGGAGCGTTGCCATCTCAGGCGTCCTTTCGGTGGGAAGTGGTGAGCAGCCAGAGCAGGAACGGGGCACCGAGCGCGCCGGTGACCACCCCCACCGGCAGGACCGTGCCGGCCAGCAGCAGCGGCGCGATATTGGCGGCAAAGAAGTCCGCGCCCAGGACGATCAGGACACCGGCCAGGGCCGACGCCGGCAGGCTCGCCTTGCGGACGAACCGGCGGGCGATCGGCCCGGCGAGGAACGCGACGAATGCCACGGGCCCGGCCGCCGCCGTCGCCGCGGCGGCAAGCCCGACGGCGGTGACCACGATGCCCAGCCGGGCCGCAGCGACCCGCACACCGAGGCCTGCGGCGGTGTCGTCGCCGAGTTCGAGGATCCGCAGCGGGCCGGCGAAAAGCGCGGCGGCAGGAACGAGCACCAGCAGGGCGATGCCGAGGACTCCGGCCCGGTCCCAGTTTGCGGAGTTGAGCGAACCGTTGAGCCAGACCAGGATGTCGGCTGCGGTGCGGATGTCCGTCCGGGTCATCAGGAAGCTGACCACGGCGTGGAGGGCCGCGGCGATGCCCACCCCGGCCAGGATCAGCCGGCTGCCCGCGGCGTCGCCCCGGCGCCCGCCGGACCCGAGGGACCCGCTGCGGGAGATGGCGTGGATGAGGGCAGCCACGCCCAGGGCACCGGCGAACGCTGCGCCCGAGACGACGGCACCGGACGCCCCGAAAACGACAATCGCCGTCACGGCCGCGGCACTGGCCCCGGAGCTGATGCCGATCACGTCCGGGCTGGCCAGGGGATTGCGGAGCAGGGTCTGGAACAGCGCACCGGACAGCCCGAACGCGGCGCCGATCAGCGACCCCACGACGGCGCGGGGCAGCTTGTGTTCCATCACGATGAAGCTTGCGCCGGGGATCTTCTCCCCGCCGGTGAAGTGCGCGGCCAGGATCCTGAAGAAGTCGGGAAGGGTGACCGTGTAGCTGCCCAGGAGCACGTCCGCGGCGAAGAGCGCCACCACGGCCAGGGCCAGGACGGCGGTCCGGTTAGGCGGGCGCCCGCGGGGTGGGCGGAAACGCCGATGTCCGGGTGCGGTCCTGGGGCCGGCGCTCACAGTCCGGCCCCCTTGCCGCGCCGGACCAGCCAGACGAACACCGGGGCACCGACCAGCGCGGTCATGATCCCGGCGGGGACCTCGCCGGGGAGCAGGATGACGCGGCCGATGACGTCGGCGGCCAGCAGCAGGGCCGGGGCCAGGACCAGGGAGAACGGCAGGATCCAGCGGTAGTCGGGGCCGGTGAGGAAGCGGACGGCGTGCGGAATGACAAGGCCCACGAAACCGACCGGGCCCGCCAGGGCCGTGGCGGAGCCGCAGAGCAGGACAATCCCGAGGGCTGTGGTGGCACGGGCCGGCCCGACACGTTGGCCCAGGCCGCGGGCGGTGTCATCGCCGAGCGCGAGGTTGTTGAGGATCCGGCCGGTGGCGAGCACAACCGCGGCCCCGAGCAGCATGAACGGCAGGGCCGGGAGGATCACGGACCAGTCGCGGCCGGCGATCCCGCCGACCTGCCAGAACCTGAAACGGTCCAGGGTGTCGCGGCTGGACACCAGGATGACGTTCATGAGCGAAAAGAGGCCGGCGCTGAGGGCGGCGCCCGCGAGGGCGAGCTTCACCGGCGTCGCGCCGTCCCTGCCCAGCGACGCAATCAGGTAAACGACGGCGGCGGCGGCCGCAGCGCCGATGAATGCGAACCAGATGTACCCGGGCAGCGAGGTCACGCCGAACACGTAAATGCCGGTGACGACTGCCAGCGCAGCCCCGGCGTTGATTCCGATGATGCCGGGGTCCGCGAGGGGGTTGCGGGTAACACCCTGCATCCCGGCGCCCGCAAGCCCGAGGGCTCCCCCGGCAAGCAGTCCCAGGACGGTGCGCGGAATCCGGGCATGGACGACGGCGTGGTCGCCGTTGGCCGGGTCGAACCGGGTCAGCGCCTGCCAGAGGGTGTCCAGGGCCAAGCCCCGGGCTCCGACGGCGAACGATGCCAGGGTCACAAGCGCCAGAACGACGACGGCGGCCAGCAGCCAGAGTGCACGCGGTCCCCGGGCAGGGAGGGCTGGAGCGGCGGCCGTGTCCGTGGCGGGCAGGGCGGCGGTGCTGCCCGTCGCCGTCGTAAGTGGGCTCATGGAACGGTGCCTACTTGACCGCGCCTGCGGCTTTGTCCGCCGCGCTGGCCAGCTGCGGAAGGAACGTGTCGAGGGCCCAGGGCAGGCTCAGCGGCGAGGACGCGGAGATGGACAGCGTCAGTGTGTTGTCCGAATCCGCGACGAGGGCACCGTTCTTGATGGCCGGGATCTGGCTGAGCAGCGGGTCGGTCCTGATTGAGTCGGCGGTCGTTGCGTCCGGGACCCAGGTCACGAAGACGTCGGAGCTGAGCTCGTTGGCCTTTTCGGCCGACCAAGGGATGAAGAACTCCTTGGAACCCTGCGAGTTTTCCTCCACCACGGGGGCCAGCTTCATACCGATCTCGCTCAGGAAGCGCGGGCGGTTGTCATTGGCCGTGTAGACGTTCACGCCGTCGCCCTTGGCGGGCTCCAGATTGCCGTAGATGAAGCTCTTGCCGGCCAGCTGCGGGTACTCCGAGACCTTGTCCTGGATGGTGGCCTCGGTGTCGGCAACCAGTTTGCTCGCTTCGGCGCCCTTGCCGAGGGCCTTGCCGATGATGGCGGTGGAATCCTGCCAGGACGTTCCGTAGGCCACCTCCGGGTGGGCCACCACGGGGGCGATTTCGCTCAGCTTCTTGTAGTCCTCTTCCGTGAGCCCGGAGTAGGCGCCGAGAATGACGTCCGGGTTGAGCTTGGCGATTTCGGTGAAATTGACGCCGTCGGCCTCGGAGAACTGGACCGGGGCCTTCTCCGAACCGATGCCGGCGCCGAGGTTCTCGAGGGCGGCATCCTTCCACGGGGTGGATCCCTGATCGTTGCCGCCCCATTCGTTCTTCGGGACACCCACGGGAACCACACCGAGGGCGATCGCCACGTCGTCGTTGACCCAGGACACGGTGACGACGCGCGTCGGCTGTTCCTTGATGGTGGTCTCACCAAACGCGTGCTTGATGGTCACCGGGAAGGCGGAGCCGGCCGGCTGGCTGGTGGCGTCCCCCGCCGTCGAGCTCGCCGGGCCGGTGGAACAGGCGGTCAGGGAGAGCGCGACGGCGGCCAGGACGGCAGTCGCCTGGCCGGTGGCGCGGAGGAAGCGGCGTCTGGGCAGGGCACTGCTCGGGGTAGGGAGAGGCATGGGATTCCTTAGGTCAATGAAGCGAACCTAAGTAAGGCTAGCCTATCCTTTCCAAAATTACGCAACTCTTTCATAGCCTAATTGCCGGATCCCCGGTCCCGTGCTCTTAAACCCAGCAACGCGGGGTCACTTCGGGCCCATCCCGGCGGGATTTATGGGCGGTAAGTGACCCCGCGTTGCTTGCGGTGGGTGTTGCTAGGGGTGGGCGGTCAGCGGAGGACGATGTCCACCGGGTTCGCTTCGGAGCGCCAGGTTCCCTCGGATCCGGGGCGCGGGCCGATCACGGGAGCGGTGAGCACCCCGGAGCGGTTGGTGCGCTTGTCCCGCAGGATCTCCGTGACCGAGCCCAGGTGCCGGGACAGGTC
>DASWAW010000260.1:0-3074 GCA_036390955.1 Arthrobacter sp. | reverse complement strand
GTTCTTGTTCAGCTCCGCGATCTGCGCGGTGAACTCCGGATCGGCCTTGGCCTTCTCGAAGGTGTCCTCGAGCTCATCCAGGGCTGCGATGAGTGACTCGGGCATCCATCGGCCGCCGTAGGAGCCGAAGTAGGGTCCGGGAGCGTGCCGCAGGGATTCTCCACCCTGCAGGAACGCGTCCACGGCGCTTTCGTCTGAGCCGGCTGCTGGCGCATCGACCATCAGTCTCACCATCCTGTTCCACTGCTAATTAGATCTGGGTTCCGCACGGCTGCGCTGAGGTCGTCCCGCCAGGCGTTGCCCGGCCGGACGTTCAGGACCGTGCGGCGATTTCTTCGGCTCCGGCGGCCATGAATTCCGCGATCCGCTCGCGCGGGGTCGCATCACTGACCAGGGCTTCGCCCACGAGCACCGCATTGGCGCCGTTCGCGGCGTAGTGCCGGACGTCGTCGACGCCCCGCACGCCCGATTCCGCGATGACGAGCGCGCCGGCGGGGATGCCTCCGGCAAGTTCGGCGAAAACGGAACGGTCGACGTCGAGCGTCTTGAGGTCGCGCACGTTGACGCCGATGATCCGCGCTTCCGCGGCGACGGCCCGCTCAATTTCGGCGGCTGTGTGCGTCTCGACGAGCACGTTCATGCCGAGTTCGCGGCTGAGGGCGCTGAACTCGCGCAGTTGCGCGTCGGACAGGGACGCCACGATCAGCAGGATCAGGTCGGCCCCGTGCGCGCGGGCCTCCCAGATCTGGTACTCGTCGATCATGAAGTCCTTGCGGAGCAGCGGGATGTCCACGGCTGCCCGGACGGCGTCGAAATCCGCGAGCGAGCCGTTGAAGCGGCGCTGTTCGGTCAGGACGCTGATCGCGGCGGCGCCGCCGCCGGCGTACTGCACGGCGAGGGAGGCGGGGTCCGCGATGCTTGCGAGGTCGCCCTTGGAGGGGCTGCGGCGCTTGATTTCCGCGATGACCTTCAGCTGGCCGCGCGTTGCGGAGTCCCCGCCCAGGGCGGTCCACGCGTCGCGCGCCGGAGCGGCCGCGGCGGCACGCTCCTTCAGCTCGGCGAGCGTGGTGAGCCGCTGGCGGGCCTCCATATCCTCCCTGACACCGGCGTTGATGTCATCGAGAACGCTCACCCTTAGTGGCCGGAGTTCTTCAGCTTGCTGCCGCCCACACCGTAGCCGGCCTTGCGCATGGCGAAACCGATGACCAGGCCGACCGCCATGACAATGCCGCCCGCGATGAAGATCGTGGTGTTGGCGATGACAAAGGCGATGGACATGATGAGGGCGCCGACGAGCATGACCAGAACGGTGGTCCAGGCCGCCGGGCTGTTGCCGTGGCCGGTCGGTTCGCGGTGGTCGATATCGTCGTAGGAGTAGCCGGTTCCGGCAGCGGGCTTGGGGGCGGAAACAGGGGCTTTGCTCATTGGAATCTCCTCAGGGTGAATACTGCTTACATTCTGCCATTTTTTGGCAGTGGTGTTGGCCGGGTTACTGGCCGCGTCACAGGCCGCGTTGCTGGGCGTGCACGCGGCATCGGCTCAGGTGGGATCGTCACCCCGGGACAAACGGTCCCAGCTGTCGATCTCATCCGTCGGTCCTGCCGCCGCCGCGGACCCGCCGGCGGTGGTACCCGTGGCTGCGGTGTCGTATTTCGTGCGTGACTTCCAGAACCGGCCCGCGGGGATGATCAGCAGGGCGCTGAGCCCCAGCACTACCCCGGCCGCGACGGCGAGGGCCGGGAACACCGTGACATCCACCGACACGTTGCTCCCCGTGATCCCGGTGGCGGCGGCGATGGAGCCCTGGGCGGCGGCCAGCGGGTCCGCGATCACGATCGCGGCGGCGCTGACGATGCCGGCGGCGGCCAGCAGAATGAGTGCGGTGATGATCCAGCGCGCGATCCGGCCGGCGATCGACGCGGCCAGCCCGCCGGCAAGGGCCACCAGCGCAAGGGCTGTCACCGTCGTCGCGGCCTTGCTGCCCTGCACCTGCAGGCCGTCCTGGCTGTTGACGGCCGCCCCGAGCTGGGCGGGGTCGAGGTGGACGGTGAGCCAGGTCTGCGTCGTGGTGCCGAAAACGGCCAGCGCCAGGGCGACGATGGCCAGGACCAGGGTGGATTTCCGGGCCCAGCGCGGAACCACGGGGCTGGTGCTCTTGACCGTGGTGCCGCTCATGACTGCGGCCCGGCGTCGGAAATGGACTCGGCCGTGATGTTGCGCAGCGACCGGGCCGTGTGGACGGCCCGCATCGGGGCGGCGGCCTTGTTGACGGTTTCCATGGCCTCGGTGGCGTTGACCGAGTCGGCCACGATGCCGCCGCCGGCCTGCACGTAGGCGCGTCCCTCCCGGAGCAGGGCCGAGCGGATGGCGATGGCCATGTCCATGTCGCCGGCAAAGTCGAGGTAGCCGACCACTCCGCCGTAGATTCCGCGGCGGTGCGGTTCCAGCTCATCGAGCAGGCGCAGCGCGCGGGGCTTGGGGGCGCCGGACAGCGTCCCGGCCGGGAAGGTCGCCTTCAGCACGTCGTAGGCCTTGGCGGTGGGCGCCAGTTTGCCGACGACGGTGGAGACCAGGTGCATGATGTGGCTGAAGCGCTCGACCTCCATGAACTGGGTGACGTCGACGGAACCGGCCACGCAGACTTTGGACAGGTCGTTGCGGGACAGGTCCACCAGCATCAGGTGCTCGGCGCGTTCCTTCTCGTCCGCGAGGAGCTCCTCGGCCAGGGCCTTGTCCGCCTCGACGGTCTTGCCGCGCGGCCGGGACCCGGCGATGGGGTGGGTGATGACTTCCTCGCCGGTCACCGTCACGAGCGCCTCCGGGGAGGACCCCACGATCGAGTACTGCCGGCCGGCGGCGTCCTCAAGGCTGAAGATGTACATGTACGGGCTGGGGTTGGTGTTCCGCAGCACCCGGTAGACGTCCAGCGGGTCCGCGCCGCATTCCATTTCGAAGCGCCGCGAAATGACCACCTGGAAGACCTCGCCGTCGACGATCGCTTCCTTGCTGCGGTCCAGGGCGGCGAGGTAGTCCGCCTCATTCCAGCGTTCCTGCACGCTGGAGGCGAAGTCCAG
>DASWAW010000259.1:0-9437 GCA_036390955.1 Arthrobacter sp. | reverse complement strand
GCCCGCACCGCCGTCGTCTACCTGCGCCACTGGCAGCAGACCGGCGACGCCGCCAGCAAGGAACGCGCCTTCCAGACCCTGCGCGCGCTGACCTACCTGCAGACCACCAGCGGGCCCAACGCCGGAAACGTCGTCCTCTGGCAGCAGGCGGACGGCACCCTGACCCCCAGCGCCAAACCCGTGGAACTGCCGGACCCCTCCGATTCGGCCGAGTCCTACTGGCTGGCCCGCACCGTGTGGGCGCTCGGGGAGGGCTACGCGGCCTTCGCCCCGGCCGATCCGGCGTTCGCGTCCTTCCTGCAGGAGCGGCTCCACCTCGCGCTCGGTTCCCTGAACAAGCAGTCCCTCGCCAAGTACGGCTCCTATGACACAGCCGACGGTGTGCAGGTCCCGGCCTGGCTGATTGCCGGCGGGGCCGACGCGTCCGCCGAGGCCGTGCTCGGACTGGCCGCATACGCCCGCGCCGTCCCCGGCGACGGCCTGGCCACCACGGCGCTCACCCGGCTGAGCGAGGGCATCGCTGCGATGTCGTCCGGTTCGGGCACCGAATGGCCCTTCGGCGCGATCCTGCCGTGGAACAAATCCCGGACCCTCTGGCACGCCTGGGGCGGCCTGGCCCCGGCCGCTGCCGCCACCGCCGCCGATGTCCTGAAGCAGCCCCGGCTGCTGGAGGCCGCGGTCAAGGATTCCGCCCAGTTCACCCCGCAACTGCTCGCCGCGGGCGGCCCGGACAACGCCTGGAGCCCCACGCCCGGCGAGGCACAGATCGCCTACGGCGTGGACTCCCGCGTGCAGAGCCTCGTCGCCACAGCGGAGGCCGCCAACGCCCCCGGCCTGCTGGACCTCGCGGCCATCACAGCAGGCTGGTTCTTCGGCGCCAACCCCAGCGGCGCGCCGGCCTACAACCCGGCCACCGGAACCGCGATCGACGGTATCGAACCCGACGGCCGGGTCAACCCGAACTCCGGCGCCGAATCCACCATCCACGCCCTGCTGACCATGCTGGCCCTCGACGCCCGCCCGGAACTCAAGGCCCAGGCCCTCGGCATCAACCGCACCCTCTCCACCCACGGGCTGAGCGTTGTCGAGGCGGAATCCGGCACCATCACCGGCGGCGGCAGTGTGGTTAAACCGGCCTCGGCCTGGACCGGGGAGGCCAACATCTCCGGCGGTGCCTACGTCGCCCTGGATGCAGGCGCGTCGCTCAGCGTTCCGATGCCCGCGGCCGACGAGCCGCGGAACATCTACCCCATCGTCAACCAGGGCCTCGCCCCGTCCGGCAGCACCGACTGGACCACGGCCAAAGGCCCGCTCGGCACGACCCGCAACGGCGGCGCCGGCGCGCAGGGCATTACGGACGCACCCGGCATCCTCTTCCCGTTCACGCTGGCGCGGGCGCTGCCCGCCGGGGCGGCCGCCGTCGTCGGAACCACTGACGGTGGCGTGGCCCTGGACGCCCTGCTGGTCCAGCCGCAGCTGTCCACCGTCTCGGTCGACGGCTCCGGAGGCCAGGCGACACTGTATGTCAGCGCGGCGAAGTCCACCACCGTGAAAGCTGTGCAGCTCCCTGCCGGGTTCGTGATGGACCAGCAGCAGTACGACAGCACCGGCAAACCGGTGCCGGGGAAAGGCAACGATGCCCGGTCCGGAAACGTCACCGTCGCTCCCGGTGGCTTCACCCTGGTGAGCTTCGTGGCACGCTAGCGGAGAACGGCACGTCCCGGGAGATTCCCGGCGGCTGCGGATGTTACACAGCTGCAACCGCCGGGACACCCGCGGGAAATCGGGCCGGGAGGATACTGGAAGTACGTCCTTCACGGACGGTCTCACGCAGGCATTGGGGACTACTCGAAGGACTCCGCACATGCCCACTCCACTCAACCAGTCCCTGGCCGACTCTGCCCTCCTGACAAAATCCCTGCCGCTGGGCCTGCTCCGGGCCTTTGTGCAGACCAACGCCGCCGACGACGGACTGACGCCGCAGCTGCTGGCGGAACTCAAAATCCTGGCCCGCACCCCGGGGCTGCTCGTGGCCTGCAACTACGGCGGGACGCTGTGCGCAGCGGAAGGCATCTCCACCGAGACCCTGCCGCTGGGCAGCGCCGCGATTGCCCTCCGGGCGCTGGCTGCCCTCCCGAACACCCACGCGGCCGTCATCTCGGGGCGTTCCCTGCGGGACCTGGCCGCTGTCTCGCGGCTCCCGGCCGAGGTGCACCTGGTCGGCTCGCACGGCGCCGAGTTCGACATGGGCTACGCCCACGGGCTGTCCCTGGCCACCGAATCGGTCCTGCAGCAGGCCAGCCAGGCACTCGCCGAAACGGTGGGTGCCTACCGCGGCATCACCATCGAGCGGAAGCCTGTTGCCGTGTCCGTCCACACGCGCCCGGCGGCGCCCGACGTCGTCGCACTGGCCACCGAGCAGGCGGAGGTGATCGCCAGGGCGCACGGGCTGTCCTTCATCGTGGATGGCTCGGTCCTGGATCTGTCCGTGGTGGAACCGTCCAAAGCCAGTGCCCTGGAGCACCTGCGCTCCATGCTGGGCGTCAGCGCGGCCCTTTACGCGGGGGACGCCTCCAGTGATGAGCTGGCGATGGCGACCCTGCGCGGGCCGGACATGGCGCTGCGGGTGGGGGAAGGCCCCACCCTGGCCGCCCACCGGCTCCGGGATCCGGAGTCCTTCGCCCGGGTCCTGGCCATCCTCTTTGAACTCCGGCGGGCGTGGCTGTTCGGGGAGGACGCCGTCGGCCTGGAACGGCATTCGATGATCGGCAACGGCTCCTCCACGGCGCTCATCACCCCCGATGCCAAGATCTGCTGGATGAGCCACCCGCTGCCGGACTCGGGATCCCTTTTCGCGCATCTCCTCGGCGGCGACGCGGCCGGCCATTTTTCGGTGGAACCGGTGAAGGCCTCACAAGTCCTGGGCCAGCGCTATGTGGACAGCACCATGATCGTGGAAACCCGCTGGGCCGACGTCACCGTCACCGACTACCTGGAACCGGCGCCGGAGGGCGTGACCAGCCTGGTCCGGGTGCTCTCGGGCACGGGAACGGCACGGATCGTCTTTGCCCCCCGCCCGGACTACGCGAACGCGCCCTTCAGCATGGAAGCGCGCGGCGAGGAGCTGCACGTCGTGGGGACCGCGGACCCGATCATCCTGCTGGCACCCGGGGCCGGCTTTTCCATCACCTCGGACGGGCGGCATGCCACCGCGACCGCCGAGGTAAACCTGCGGCTCGGCCCGGTGGTGCTGAACCTGCGCTGCGGCGACACGGACCTCCAGCGCGCTGAACCGCCGGAGGAAAACTCGCGCCGCGCCGGCGTCGCGCTGCATTCCCGGCGCTGGGTGCAGTCGCTGCAGCTGCCCGCCGTGAAGCCGTCCCTGGTCCGGCGGTCCGCCCTGGTGCTCCGCGCCCTGGTCCACGAGCCCACCGGCGCGGTCCTGGCGGCGCCCACCACCTCGCTGCCGGAGGGGATCGGCGGCACCCGCAACTGGGACTACCGGTACTGCTGGCTGCGGGACGGCTCGATGACGGTCAACGCGCTCGTGGATCTCGGCTCGACCTCGGAGGCGGACGGTTTCCTGGCCTGGCTGGGGCGGATCCTGGCCCACGCCCCCGGCCCGGAGTGGCTGCATCCGCTCTATTCGGTGACGGGGTCACCGCTGTCCACCGAAGCCATCATCGAGAGCCTTCCGGGCTATGCGGGCTCCCGCCCGGTCCGGATCGGCAACGCCGCGGACCATCAGGTCCAGCTGGACGTCTTCGGGCCGATTGCGGAGCTGATCGACGCCCTGGCCGACCGGCACGGAGAGCTGTCCGATGCCCACTGGGAGCTGATGGTGCAAATGGCCTCGGCCGTCCTGGCCCGCTGGCACGAGCCGGACCACGGAATCTGGGAAGCCCGGCGGGCGCCGCGGCACCACGTGTACACCAAGGTGATGTGCTGGGTAACGCTGGACCGCGCCCTGCGCACCGCCGCGCGGCACGGCCGGACGCCGCTCCCCGCCTGGGAACCCGCCGCGGCGGCCATCCGGGACGAAGTCCTGCGCGAAGGCTGGGATGAGAGCGCGGAGTCCTACACCGTGGCCTACGACAGCCCGGACCTGGACGCCGCCGTGCTGCATATCGGGCTCTCCGGACTCCTTGACGTCAGCGACCAGCGCTTCCTGGACACCGTCACGGCGGTGGAACGGGAACTGCGGGTGGGTCCCACGGTGTTCCGCTACCGGTACGACGACGGCCTGCCGGGCCTGGAGGGCGGCTTCCACATCTGCACCACGTGGCTGATCGAGGCCTATGTCGCGGTGGGCCGGATCGAGGAGGCGTGGGACCTCTTCGACCAGCTGGTCAACCTGTTCGGCCCCACCGGGCTCCTGCCGGAGGAGTACGACCCGGGCACCGAGACGCATCTGGGGAACCACCCGCAGGCGTACTCGCACCTGGGTTTCATCCGGTGCGCGCGGCTGCTGGACGCGCTGCCGAAAAACTAGCCGCACCGCCGGCGCCGGGTGCCCGTTATTCGCAGGCGACGCCGTCGCGGTCGCCGTCCATCTGCTCGCGGTAGCCCGGCTGGCCGGCCCGAAGCGGTGCGGCGCCGGCGGCACGGGCTGCGGCGCAGTTGGCGTAGTACGCCGCAGCCGGGGCGGCCGGGGCCGGCTCCGGTGCTGCGGGTGCTGCGGGTGCCGGTGCAGCGGGTGCTGCGGGGGCTGGCGCAGGGGTCGCCGCCTGTATCGGGGGAGGCGGCGCCTCCGGGCTGCCGGGGGCGGCCTTGCCCGGGCAGTCGCCGAGCACCCGCGCCATCGCGTCGTGCTCGGCCGCGGTGACCCAGAGCCCGTAGCTGGATTTGACCGAGATCTGGCGGGCAACGTAGTCGCAGCGGTAGGACTTGTTCGCGGGCAGCCAGGTGGCGGCGTCGCCGTCGCTCTTTTGCTGGTTGGCGGGGCCGTCCACCGCCAGGAGGTTCAGCGGATCATTGGCGAAGGAGAGCCGCTGCGCCGCGGTGAGCTGCTGGGCGCCCTTCTGCCAGGCATCGCTGAGGGCCACCACGTGGTCGATCTGCACCGCGTCGCTGGTGCTGCTGCCGCGGAGGAAGTTGATCAGGGTTGCCGTGTAGGGGTCGTTCAGGATGCCGGACAGGACCACGCAGTCGCCGGTGCCGGGTTTGAGGGCGAGGTCGGTCAGGTCCCGGCGGAGCATGTCGTTGCGGGTGTCGCAGCCGTTGCGGTCGACGTCGGCCCAGGCCTGGCCGAACTGATCGCGCGAGTAGCCCGTTTTGGGTGCCCGGCCCTTGACCGGGATCGTGTCCAGGACGTCCAGGGCGTTGGAAGCGAATGCCGGCTGCTGGTGCGGGGAGACCCCGGCGCTGGGTTCCGGGGTGGCGCCCGCGGGGGTGCTGGCTGTGCCCGCGGCAGTGCTGGGGGCAACGGCCGGGGCGGCCGCCGGGACCGTCCCGGCGCAGGCGGTGGCGGAGATCAGCAGCAGCCCTGCCAGCCCGGCCGCGATCCAGTCGACGGTTCCGGACCTGGCGTTGCCGCGTGTTCTGAGCCTGCGCAATTGTTCCCAACTTCATGCTGTTACCCGGGTTACCCGGGGTTGGCCTGAGGCCGGTCCCAGCCTACCGGCGCACACAGCAACGCGGGGTCACATCGCGCCCATGCGGGGGCCCGGGATGGGCGCGATGTGACCCCGCGTTGGTTCTGTGGGGGTCTGGGGGTCAGCGGAGCCGGGGGCGGGAGGCCGAGAAGATCGCCGGCGCCGGGCCCGCGCCGGTGGCGAGGTCGGCGAGGATCCGCCCGACGACGGGGGTGAATTTGAACCCGTGTCCCGAGAAGCCCGCCCCGATTACGAGCGGGCCGATGCGGTCGAGGATGAAGTTCTCGTCCACGGTGGTGGTGTAGGTGCAGCTGATGTCGGTGAGGGAGTCGGCATCCACGCCGGGCAGCCACCGCCGCGCATAGCGTTGCAGCGCCGCCATCTGCGCGGGCTCGGGCGTGAAGGACCGCCGGTCCGGGTCGACGACCGGCCCCACGCCGTGCCAGCCGGCCTTGATTCCCTCGCCCGGCGTCGGCATGCCGTAGACGGGTGAGTACCAGTCAGCGAAATCCGCGCCCTTGCCCGGGACATGGTTGAACCCGGGCCAGACCGCGCCCGCGTCCGCGACGGCGAAGTGCGCCGGCTGTTCCTGCGTCACGGTGAGCCGGGGGAGGGGGACCAGTCCGCCGAGCAATTTCGCGGTCCAGGCGCCGGCGGTGACCACGGCCTGCCGGGCGGCCAGCACCTCGGTACGGCCGCCGGTGTCGACGGTGAGCCGGACGCCGTCGTCCTCCACCGCGAGCTCCAGCACCTTCACCCCGTGCCGGATGTCGGCGCCGCGGCCCGCGGCGAGACGCTGCAGCGCCGGCAGGGCGGCGTCGGGATTCAGTTGCCCGCCGTCGGGCATGTGCAGCACCTGCTGGTCGAACCGGATGCCCCGCCACCGTTCGGCCGCTTCCGCGGCACTCAGGAATTCAGCCCGCAGCCCGGCACGGCGCAGGGCGCTCTGGACCTCGCCCAGCCGCGGATCGGTCCCATGGTTGACGACGCCGGTGCGCGCCAGCAGGCGCTCGCCGGCGTCGGCCTCGAGCTCGTTCCAGAGCCGGACGGCCTCGGCCAGCATGGCCACATAGTCCGGATCGGCGTAGCCGGGGTTGAGGTTCCGGGTGGCGCCGTGGGAAGCCCCGTTGCGGTGCCCCGGGCTGAACTGCTCCAGCAGGGTCACGGCCCGGCCGCGGCTGGCCAGGGCCCAGGCCGCCGCCGAGCCCATGGCCCCGCCTCCGATGATGACGGTGTCCAGGCTGGTTCTCATGGGTCCTCCGGATTGGGTGGGGGCGGGCTGCGCGGCAGCGTCGCCGGACGTTCAGGCGAGCAGCAGGGCCACACCGATCATGGCGGGCACCGCGACGACGGTCGTGATCAGAATGGTGTCCTTGGCGACGGTGAGGCCGGTCCGGTAGCGGTTGGCGATCACAAAAACGTTCTGCGCGGTCGGCAGGGCCGAGGTCACCACCACGGCGAAAAGTGCCTGGTCCTGCAGCTGCAGGGCGAAGCGGGCGAACAGGTAGGCCAGCAGCGGGTGGACGATGAGCTTAAAACCGCTGGCCAGCAGGGTGTCGATCCGTCGCCCGGCCGAGGCGTGCAGCGGGCGCGAACCGTTCAGGCTCATCCCGAAGGCGAGCAGCATGGCCGGAATCGCTGCCCCGCCGATCAGGTGGATAGGTTCCATCACCAGCGCCGGCACCTGCCAGCCGGTTGCGGCCACCGTCAGGCCCAGGCCGGAGCCCACGATCATGGGATTCCGCAGGATCATCAGCAGGAAGCTCAGCGGGGTGGTCCGGTGTTTGCTGGTGGTGGCATCCAGGACCACCAGGAACAGCGGGGTGAAGAATGCCAGCTGGAAGATCAGCAGCGGCGCCACATAGCTTGCATCGCCCAGCACGTACACGGCGATGGGGATGCCGAGGTTGGCGGAGTTGGCCAGGGAGGCGCTCATGGAGGAAATGAGGGATTCCGGCAGGGAACGTTTGAGCAGGAAGCGGACGATGCCGAAGAAGAGTGCCGCGGTCGCGATGGCGCCGACCGCCGTTACCAGCAGCGGGGCGGCGAAAATATCGTGCACCTTGGCCTTGCTAAGGGTGTCGAACAGCAGGGCCGGGCTGGCGACGAAGAATGTCAGCGCACTGAGCACGGAGCGGGCGTTCTCGCCCAGGATTCCGCGCCGGCCGACGAACATGCCCACCAGGATGATGAACCAGACCACGAAGAATCCGGCGAGGACGCCTAGCACGCGGCAGTCCGCAGCGTGGAGGGCGGGGAATGGGCGGCAGTCACCCTTCCAGAGTAATCAGCTTTATTTACGCCGGACGCCTGTTACGGCGGAAGTACGCCGGCGGGACGGGGCCGTCAGTTCAGCGTGGCGTTGTTCAGCGCATACGGCGGGCGCATGATTCCGGGGGTGTGGCCCTCCGCGGGATCGTTGCCGATCTGGACAATTTTATTGTCCTTGTCCACATGGACCACCTTGGGGCTGTAGGCCCTGGCTTCTTCCGTGGTCATCTGGGCGTAGGTGATCAGGATGATGATGTCGTTCTCGTGCATGAGGTGCGCGGCGGCGCCGTTGATCCCGATGACGCCGGAACCGCGCTCGCCGGCAATCGTGTAGGTCTCCAGGCGGGCACCGTTAGTGACGTCGACAATGGAGACCAGCTCGCCGGGCAGGATGTCGGCTGCCTCCAGCAGGTCCAGGTCCACGGTGACCGAGCCGACATAGTGGAGGTCCGCGTGCGTGACCGTGGCGCGGTGGATTTTGGACTTGAATATTGTGCGGTTCATAACGGAACCAGTCTAGCGCCGGGCCGCCCGAAGCGCTGTGAGCCAGCCAACACCGGCCGCACCGCCCAGCCGCACCACCGCCCGCCGGCTTACGGGCCGGCGGGCGGGATGGACGCCGCTGTCTCGGCCAGGATCTCCCGCGTGGCCAGGATCGCCGGGCGCTTGACGCTGGAGCGCCGAACCGAGGTGAAGATGGTCCGGTGCGGATCGCCCGGCAGGGTGATCAGTTGCGACGTCGTGCCTCTCCCGGTCCAGACGAGGTCCGGCATGAGGGCCACGGCGTTGCCGGATTCGATCAGCCGGATCTGGGCCTGCAGGTCGGCCGTCTCGAAGCGGACGTCGGGTTCGAACCCTGCGCTGCGGCAGGCCTGCTCGGCCCAATGCCGGGACGCCGCCCCGCGGGGCTCCATCACCCAGGCCAGTCCGGCGGTGTCCGTGAGGGTTGTGATCGCCGGGCGGTCGGGGGAGTGCGGTGGAACGGCGAGCCGGATGGCGTCGCTAGTGAGCCGGAGCCGGTCGAGTTCGGCATACCGGGGGGCTGCATGCCCGGGGTACTGCTCGGCAATTACCAGGTCGAAGTCCCGTGCCCAGGTCTCATGCAGGGCCGTTTCGGGCTCCCGTTGGGTCATTTCAATCCGGACTTCGGGATAGCGTGACGACATCCGGGTGAGGGCGTCCGGCATGAGGGCCAGCGCCGCCGACTGGAAGACGGCGATGCGGACCGTGCCCGTCACGGTGGTCAGCGAGGCGGCCAGATCAGCCTCGGCCTGTTCCAGAGTTTCCAGCAGGTGGGCCGTGTGGGCCACGAGGACCTCGGCCTGCGGGGTGAGCTGGACCCGGCGCCCGGTCTTGCGGAGCAGCTCCACGCCGGCTTCCTTCTCCAGAAGGGCCAGCTGCTGCGAGACCGAGGAGGGGCTGTACTGGAGCGCCTCCGCGACCTCGGCCAGGGTGCCCCGGATCTTCAGTTCGCGCAGCAGGCGCAACCGCCGGACATCCAGCATCGCTATTCCTTTGTGAATTCTAATGTTTATTGATTAGGAGAATTCACTTTATCTAATGCAATCCGGC
>DASWAW010000258.1:0-3561 GCA_036390955.1 Arthrobacter sp. | reverse complement strand
TGACGGCCGCGCCCCATGGCGTGACCCCCTTTTGTACTCGGACCGGAGGTGGTCACCATTGGCGTTAGTGAGGCCCCGGAATGTTTGGTCAATTTGTCGTACACCTAGATTACATGCTTTCAGCGGTAACTGCTCCCCGGGACGGCCGCCGTGGACAGTGTGGCGGGCGCCGCGGCCCCGGCCGGCTCCGCGGCGGCGTGCAGCCCGCCCGGCATCTTAGATAGAGTTCCGTAGTGGACTTCCGGATACGGGTCCCTCCGCCGGGCGCCCGGCCGCGGAAAAGATGCACGGAAGTGGTGAATTCTCAGTGAGCGAAGAGAACGAAAGGTCCACCGGCAGGCCCGCGGTTCCCCCCGCCGGCGGACCCGGCGGACGGCCTGCCCCTGCTCTGCCGCCTTTTGAGCCGTCCGCCGTTCCACCGAAACCTTCGACGCCGCCGACCTCCGCGACGCCCGTGGTGGCGGCGGGGCTCCCGCTCACGCCGCAGCCTGTCCGCCCATCCGCCCCACCGGCCAGCCGGCCCGACGCGGGGCAGCCAGACGCTGGGCAGCCCGATGCCGCGCAGCTAGACGCCGGGCAGCCCGATGCCGCGCAGCTAGACGCCGGGCAGCTAGACGCCGGGCGGCCAGAAGTCCGCCAGCGCCGGAGTGCCCCGCGCACCCGTGGCGCCAACGGGTCAGCGGGGGCCGCCCGGGCCGCGGCGTCCGCCGGCGCCGCTGTGGCGGGGGCCGGCAAGGCCGCCTCGGAAAAGGCCTCGCAGCTGGGCAGCATGGTCCGCCGCCAGAGCCCCGCGCGACTCGGCGCCGCCGTTGCCGCCGTCGTCGTTCTGGGTCTGCTGATCTGGGGGCTGACGGCGCTGGGCGGCGGCAGCAAGCAGCCTGCCGCGGGCGCCTCGCCCGCAGCCGCCACGACGTCCGCCCCCGCGAGCCGCGGGCCGCTGCCGCTGGTGGGGATCGGTCCGCTGGACTTCCAGCTCGGTGACTGCTTCAAGGACTTCGACCCGGAGGCGCCGCAGTCCACCATCGTGGACTGCACCACGGGGCACTCGGCGCAGCTGATCGCCATCCACCACTACCAGGACTCGGACGCCTATCCCGGCCTGTCCGCGCTGAAAGACAAAGGCCGCGAGACGTGCCGCAACGCGCAACTGACGGCTGCCGCCACCAACTACGAACTGAAGCAGCGCAACGCCTACCCGAGCTCCACCAGCTGGGGCAACGGCGACCGCCGCGTCGACTGCTACGTCACCGCGGACACCGGGAACATCATCATGGAATCGCTGGTTCCGTAGGGACTTTCCCCCGGGCACCGCGAGGTTCCTGACCCCAAAAAACTGCCAGCCGGACCAGGGTCCGGCTGGCAGTTCTTGTTTGCCGCTGCGGGGCTTTACTCCTTGCGGCTGACGGAGAGCCCGCTCCCGGTGGAGGCGCCGCCGTCGGGCCGGTCCTGCCTTGCGGCGCCGCCCACGGTGAGTTCCGTGAGGTCAGGGGCGGTGTCCACGAGCACGGTGTCGCCGTCCGTGATTTCGCCGGCCAGGATGGCCTTGGCCAGCCGGTCCCCGATTTCACGCTGGACCAGCCGGCGCAGCGGCCGGGCGCCGTAGGCCGGGTCGAAGCCGGTCACCGCGAGCCAGGCGCGGGCACCCTCGGTCACCTCCAGGTTGAGCCGACGGCCCTTGAGGCGTTCGCCCAGTTCCTTGACCTGCAGCTCCACGATCCGGGACAGTTCCTCGACGTTCAGTGCGTCGAACAGCACCACTTCATCGAGCCGGTTCAGGAACTCGGGCTTGAAGGAGGCGTGCACGGTGGCCATCACGGCCTCGCGCTTGGCGTTCGCGTCCAGGGTCGGGTCGACGAGGAACTGGCTGCCCAGGTTGGAGGTCAGGACCAGGATCACGTTGCGGAAGTCCACGGTGCGGCCCTGGCCGTCGGTGAGGCGGCCGTCGTCGAGCACCTGCAGCAGGATGTCGAACACCTCGGGGTGGGCCTTCTCCACCTCATCCAGGAGCAGGACGGAGTAGGGGCGGCGGCGGACCGCCTCGGTCAGCTGGCCTCCTTCCTCATAGCCGACGTAGCCGGGAGGCGCCCCGACGAGGCGGGCCACGGAGTGTTTCTCGGAGTATTCGGACATGTCGATCCGCACCATGGCGCGTTCGTCGTCGAACAGGAAGTCCGCGAGGGCCTTCGCCAGCTCGGTCTTGCCGACGCCCGTGGGGCCGAGGAACAGGAACGAACCCGTGGGTCGGTTGGGGTCGCTGATCCCGGCCCGGGCGCGGCGGACGGCGTCGGAAACCGCGGTGACTGCCTTGGTCTGGCCGATCAGCCGCTCGCCCAGCACATGTTCCATCTCCAGCAGCTTCTGGCTCTCGCCCTGCAGCATGCGGCCGGCGGGGATGCCGGTCCAGGCGGAAATCACCTCGGCGATGTCGTCGGCGGTGACCTCGTCGGCCACCATCAGGTCCTGCTTGGCACCGCCGCCGGCCACCCGGGCCGACTCCGCCTCGGCGGCTTCGTTGAGCTCCCGCTCCATGGCGGGAAGTTCGCCGTAGAGGATCCGGGAGGCCGCCTCGAGGTCGCCCTCGCGCTGGTATTTCTCGGCAGCGGAACGCAGTTCATCGATCCGGGCCTTGAGGTCGCCGACGCGGTTCAGGCCGGCTTTCTCGGACTCCCAGCGGGCGTTGAGCGCGGCCAGTTCTTCATTCTTGTCCGCCTTGTCCGCCCGGATCGCAGCAAGCCGTTCCACCGATCCGGGATCGGTCTCGTTGGCCAGGGCCAGTTCCTCCATGGTGAGGCGGTCCACGGAGCGGCGCAGCTGGTCAATCTCCTCCGGGGCGGAATCGATCTCCATCCGCAGCCGGGAGGCCGCCTCGTCGACGAGGTCGATCGCCTTGTCCGGCAGCTGCCGGCCCGAGATGTAGCGGTTGGAGAGGGTGGCGGCGGCGACGAGGGCGGAGTCCGCGATGGCGACCTTGTGGTGCGCCTCGTAGCGTTCCTTGAGCCCGCGCAGGATGCCGATGGTGTCCTCCACGCTCGGCTCCCCGACGAAGACCTGCTGGAAGCGGCGTTCCAGCGCGGGGTCCTTCTCGATGTTCTCGCGGTACTCGTCCAGGGTGGTGGCACCGATCAGCCGGAGCTCGCCGCGGGCCAGCATGGGTTTGAGCATGTTGCCGGCGTCCATGGAGCTGTCCCCGGAGGCACCGGCCCCGACCACGGTGTGGATCTCGTCGATGAAGGTCACGATCTGGCCTTCGGAGCCCTTGATCTCCTCCAGGACGGCCTTGAGCCGTTCCTCGAATTCGCCGCGGTACTTGGCGCCGGCCACCATGGAGGCGAGGTCCAGGGCGATCAGGGTCTTGCCGCGCAGGCTTTCGGGGACGTCGCCGGCGACGATCCGCTGGGCCAGGCCTTCGACGACGGCGGTCTTGCCGACGCCGGGCTCGCCGATGATGACGGGGTTGTTCTTGGTCCGGCGGCTCAGCACCTGGATGATGCGGCGGATCTCGGCGTCGCGGCCGATCACCGGGTCCAGCTTGCCGGAGCGGGCGATCGCCGTGAGGTCGGT
>DASWAW010000257.1:0-1746 GCA_036390955.1 Arthrobacter sp. | reverse complement strand
GGGGCTACCATGAGCTCCATCACATCGTCGTGGACGGGACTCATTTTCATGGTTACGAAGAATTACCAGGACAGCTACGAACGCAGCCTGGCGAAACCCGAAGAATTCTGGCTGGAAGCCGCCGGGAAGGTCTCGTGGTCTGCACCGCCGCAGCGTGCCCTCGATTCCGGCAGGGCGCCGTTGTACGACTGGTTCCCTGACGGCGTCCTGAACACGTCCTACAACGCGCTGGACCGCCACGTGGAGGAGGGGCGGGGCGGGCAGGACGCCCTGATTTACGACTCCGCCATGCTCGGCACGCAGCAGCGCTTCAGCTATGCGGAGCTGACCGACCTCGTCGCCCGGTTCGCCGGCGTCCTGCGCAGCCAGGGCGTGGGCAAGGGCGACCGCGTCGTGATCTACATGCCGATGATCCCCGAGGCGGCCATCGCCATGCTCGCCACGGCCCGGCTGGGTGCCGTGCATTCGGTTGTCTTCGGCGGTTTCGCCCCCAAGGAACTTGCCGCCCGCATCCGCGATGCCAGCCCTGCCGCCGTGGTCACAGCCTCCGGCGGCATCGAACCCTCGCGCCGGATCGAGTACCTTCCCGCCGTCGCGGAAGCCCTCGGCCTGGCCGGAGCGCCGGACACGCCGGTCCTCGTCAAGGCCAGGGAAGGCTTCGCCTCCTCGGTGGCTCAGCACGCCGGCTGGCTGGACTGGGACGCCGAGATGGCCACCGCCGCGCCCGCCGCGCCGGTGGACGTCAAGGCCACCGATCCGCTGTACATCCTGTACACCTCGGGAACCACCGGTGCCCCCAAGGGCGTCGTGCGGGACAACGGCGGCCACGCCGTGGCGCTCAGCTGGACCCTGGAAAACATCTACGACGTCGGCCCCGGGGACGTGATGTGGACCGCCTCCGACGTCGGCTGGGTGGTCGGGCACTCCTACATCGTTTACGGGCCGCTGCTGGCCGGCGCCACGACCGTCATCTATGAAGGCAAGCCCGTGGGCACGCCGGACGCCGGTGCGTTCTGGCGGGTGATCGAGGACCACAAGGTCAACGTGCTCTTCACGGCCCCGACGGCCCTGCGGGCCATCCGGACGGCGGACCCCGAGGCGAAGCTGCTGGAGAAGTACGACATCTCCAGCCTGCGCACCCTGTTTGCTGCCGGTGAGCGGCTGGACACCGACACCTTCCACTGGGCCTCGCGGACCCTGGACGTGCCGGTGGTGGACCACTGGTGGCAGACCGAGACCGGCTGGGCCATCTGCGCCAACCCGCGCGGGCTGGACGGGCTGCCGATCAAGGCGGGCTCGCCCAGTGTGCCGATGCCGGGCTTCAAGCTGAACATCGTCGACGGATCGGGCGAGGACGTTGAGGCCGGGACCGAGGGCAATATCGTCCTGGCGCTGCCGCTGCCCCCGGGCACCCTGACCACGCTCTGGGGCAACGACGAGCGCTACATCTCCTCCTACCTGCAGGCGTTCGAGGGCTACTATGCCACCGGCGATTCCGGTTACCGGGACGAGGACGGCTATCTGTTCGTGATGGGCCGCACCGACGACATCATCAACGTCGCCGGCCACCGGCTCTCCACCGGCGCCATGGAACAGGTGATCGGCCAGCACCCGGCCGTTGCCGAGTGCGCCGTGATCGGACTCGCGGACCCGCTGAAGGGCCAGCGTCCCAGCGGCTACGTGGTGCTGAAGTCAGGCGTCGATGTGCCCGAGGAGGTCCTGGTCAAGGACCTGATCGCACTGGTC
>DASWAW010000256.1:0-1894 GCA_036390955.1 Arthrobacter sp. | reverse complement strand
GCGGTGGCGAGGTTGCCGTTGCCGTCGCCGGAGCCATGCGTGGCGGTGGCGACGGCTCCGGCCACCGAGATATGCGGCAGCGAGGCAAGGTTGTGGAGGGCGAAGCCCCGGCGCTGCAGCTCAGCCGCGAGCGTGCCGTAGCGTGTGCCGCCACCGACGGTGACAGTCATGTTCTGCGTGTCGACGCTGATGCCGGCGTCGAGCATGTCCAGCACCACCAGGGTCCCGGAGGTGTCAGCAATGTCGTTGAAGGAGTGGCGGGATCCCAGCGCGCTGATCTTCCCGGCGCCGGCCACCAGGTCCTGCAGTTCCGCCATGCTCGCCGGATGGGCGATCCGCGGCGCCTGGTAACTGTAGTTTCCCGCCCAGTTGCGTTCGGTCACCATCTGATCGATCACGGTTGAATCCTTCACGTGGGGGCCTCTTTGCAGGGTTGGCGGCAGGTCGGCGCGCTATTTGCTGTCTTTCACAACATAACAGCCGCCGACGCAAACCGCTACGGTGCCGGTAACTCAGGTCATGCGCTCACCTTGCATGTGGTTGACATCACGGAAATTCATAATATGTTTGTGTCTAGAACAATTTATTTGGACCCGGCTCAACAACCACCCCGATTCAACAACCGCACCTACGCTTGGAGCTCTCAATGGCGATTCAGCCCACCCGTGAAGACAAGTTTTCCTTCGGCCTTTGGACAGTGGGCTGGGAGGCCCAGGACCAGTTCGGCTCGGCCACCCGTCCGCCGCTGGACACTGTCGAGGCCATCAACCGCCTCAGTGACCTGGGCGCCTACGGCATCACCTTCCACGACAACGACCTCTTTCCCTTCGGCTGCTCCGCCGCTGACCGCCAGCGCGAAATCGACCGGCTGACGGGCGCGCTGAAGGCCACCGGGATGATCGTCCCGATGGTCACGACCAACCTGTTCAGCCACCCGGTCTTCAAGGACGGCGGCTTTACCAGCAACGACCGCGGTGTCCGGCGCTTCGCCCTGCGCAAGGTACTGGACAACATCGACCTCGCCGCCGAACTCGGCGCCGAAACGTTCGTCATGTGGGGCGGCCGCGAAGGCAGCGAATACGACGCCGCCAAGGACATCCGCGGCGCCCTGGAACGCTACCGGGAAGCCGTGAACCTGCTGGGCGACTACGTCACGGACAAGGGCTACAACATCCGGTTCGCCATCGAGCCCAAGCCCAACGAACCCCGCGGCGACATTTTGCTCCCCACCCTGGGCCACGCCCTGGCGTTCATCGAAACGCTGGAGCGCCCCGAACTGGTGGGCATCAACCCGGAAACCGGCCACGAGCAGATGGCCGGACTGAACTTCACCCACGGCATCGCCCAGGCGCTCTACCAGGGCAAGCTCTTCCACATCGACCTCAACGGCCAGCGCAGCATCAAATTCGATCAGGACCTGGTGTTCGGCCACGGCGATCTGCAGAACGCGTTCTCCCTGGTGGACCTGCTCGAAAACGGCGGACCCGACGGCGGGCCGGCGTACCACGGCCCGCGCCACTTCGACTACAAGCCCAGCCGCACCGAGGACATCGACGGCGTGTGGGACTCGGCGGCCGCGAACATGCAGACCTACCTGCTGCTCAAGGAACGCGCCAAGGCTTTCCGTGCCGATCCCGAGGTCCAGGCCGCGCTGCAGGCCTCGCGTGTGGCGGAAATCAACGAACCCACGCTCAACCCGGGCGAAGGCTACGAACAGCTCCGCGCCGACCGCGCCTCCTACGAGGACTTCGACGCCGACGCCTACTTCGGCGGCAAGGGCTTCGGTTTCGTGAAGCTGCAGCAGCTCTTCATCGAGCACCTGCTCGGCGCCCGCTGATCCCGTGGCGGCTGCTCCCATGACCCTTGTTGCCGGCGTCGACTCCTCCACCCAAAG
>DASWAW010000255.1:0-5390 GCA_036390955.1 Arthrobacter sp. | reverse complement strand
GATCATCGCCGACGCGCCGATCCAGGACATCATCAACGGCAAGGGCCGGATCCGCACCCGCGTCCGCACCGACCAGCCGGACCAGCTGATGCACCTGCTCGCCGGCGACGGCGTCTCCGTGGAGCTGCAGGACAATGAACTCCTCGAGGTCACGGGCCTGGATCCGCGCCAGATCGCCCGCGCGGCCCTGGACAGCCGCGTCATGATCTACGAACTCACGCCGCTCCAGGCCAGCCTTGAGGAGGCCTACATGGAACTGACCAAGGATGAGGTCGAATACCACTCGCTGATCGCCACGGGTGCTACGGCCCCCGTCCAGTCCGGAGGCAACTAGCCATGAGCTCCACCACCCTTGATCCCTCCCGCCGCGGCGCACACGCCGGCAACGCCGCTGCCGGCACACTGCCCGGCACCAGCACCGGCCCGGGCCCCAGTTTCCTGCGGGTCCTGAACTCGGAATTCATCAAGTTCCGCACCCTCCTGTCCACCCTGATCCTGCTCGGCTGCACCGTCCTGGTTGTCGTGGGCTTCGGCGCCCTCTCGGCCTGGGGAACGGGACAGTTCTCCGAGGCCGCCGCCACCGATCCGCAGGCCGCCGCTGCCTTCGCCGCCCAGGGCGGCGACCTCGCCGTCGGCGTCCCCACCTCCGGCATCGCGTTCGCCCAGCTGATCCTCGGCTCCCTCGGTGTGCTGCTGATGAGCTCGGAGTTCACCACGGGCATGGCCCGCTCCACCTTCGCGGCCGTCCCGAAGCGGATCCCGGCCTACGCCGCCAAACTGCTCGTCGTCATGGTGACCGCGTTCGTCCTCACCGCGGCCTCCGTGTTTTTGGCCGGCCTGGTGTCGCTGCCGATCCTGGACAACTACGGGCTCAAGCTGGACCTCGCCAGCTCGCAGTCGGTGAAAATGCTGCTCGTCAACAGCCTCTATGTCGCCGCCGTTGCCGCCATCGGCATGGCCCTGGGCTCGCTGATCCGCAACTCCGCCGGCGGCATCATGAGCCTGGTCGGGCTGTTCTTCGTGGCACCGATCGCCTTCCAGCTGATCCCGGGTGATTTCTTCGTCGAGGCCCGCAAGTACCTGCCCGGAAACACGGTCGACCCGATGACAGCCGTCCAGCATGTCCCGCACACGCTGGAGGCCTGGCAGGCCGCCCTGGTTCTGGGCGCCTGGGTCGTCATCCCGGTGGTCCTGGCCGCCGTGCTGCTGAAACGGCGGGACGTCTAGGCCCCCGGGTCACCGTAGGCTCAGAGCATGATCGATGCAGTTCGGGTGCGGGACGCGCCAGCCGCCCAGGCTGACGCGTCCTTCGCTGAAATCACCGCCCGTCGCCGGGGCCGGATCCAGGGCTACCTGTTCCAGCATCCGCGGGCCATGGACGCCGTCGTCGTGGCCTGCTACCTGCTGCTGGTGACCCCCGCCGCGGTGGAATCAGTGCTCGACGGCGCCTGGCCGGCCGCGGTGCTGCTCGCCGCGGCCGCCGCGGCCCTGCTGTTCCGGCGAAGCCGTCCGGTACTGGTGGTTGCCGTGGTCGCGGTGCTGGAAGTGGGCGTGACCCTGCTGCACCCCTGGGGCTCCAGCGTCTCCGCCGGGCTGTGGTTCGCGCTCTACTCGGTGGCAGTGGTGCGCAGCCGGCGGTTTGCCCTGGGCTGCCTGGCGGCAGCCACGGCGCCGCTGGTGTTCCTGTATGTCCTGCTGGCGGTCGGCCCGCTGGACGGCCGGCTGCCGGACATGGGCGTGAACACACCGGAGAATTTCCAGCTGATCAGCAGCATCGCCGCCGGCGTCAGCATTGCCCTCTCCAACGTCATTGCCGCCGGAATTGGCGTCTCGGTCCGGCAGCGGCGCGAGCACGAGCACGAGATTGCCGCCTGGGCCGCGCGGGCCGGGCGGCTCGCGTCGGTCACGGAACGCAACCGCATCGCCCGCGAAATGCACGATGTCGTGGCGCATTCGCTCACGGTCATGATCAGCCTTTCGGACGGGGCCGCCGTCGTGGTCAAGAAGGACCCGGCGCGGGCGGCGGAGGTGCTCGGCGAACTCTCCCGCACCGGCCGCACCGCCCTGGCGGACATGCGGCGCGTGCTCGGGGTGCTGCGCGATGACTCGGCCCGCGGACAGGCCCCGCGTGAACCGCTCGTCGCAGGGGACAACCTGGGCAAACTGCTGGAGGGTTTCCGCACCGCGGGGCTCCCGCTGCATTATTCGCACACCGGACCGTCGCTCCCGGACGACGCCGCGTTCCAGCTGACGGTGTACCGGATCGTGCAGGAGTCACTCACGAACGTGCTGCGCTACGGCCGTTCCCTGGGGCGGGTGGACGTGGTGGTGGTCCGGGACGGAGCCACGGTCACCATCGACGTCGTCGACGACGGCAAGGGTTCCGTCGGTTCCGACGGCTCGGCCGCGGCGGCGGCGGCCGGGGATGCACCGGAATTTAAGGGCACCGGCCAGGGCCTCGCCGGAATGCGGGAACGGGCCAGAATCTACGCGGGCACCGTGGCGGCAGGACGCGGCGCCGATCACGGTTGGCGCGTGCACGCCGTGCTGCACTGGAACGGCGAGAACGGGAAGTGAAGGCACATGAGTGAAGGGGAACCGATGACCGGGACCGGACCGATCCGCATCCTGCTGGCGGATGACCAGCCGCTCCTGAGGATGGGCTTCCGGCTGATCCTGGAAGGCGAGGAGGATCTGAGCGTGGTGGGCGAGGCGTCCGACGGCGCCGAAGCGGTGGGCCAGGTCCGGGACCTGGCCCCCGACGTCGTGCTGATGGACGTGCGCATGCCGGTGCTGGACGGGATCGAGGCCACCCGGGCGATAACCGCGTCCGGGGCTCACGCGAGGATCATCATCCTCACCACCTTCGACCTGGACGAATACGCCTTCGCCGGGCTGCAGGCCGGGGCGTCGGCCTTCCTGCTCAAGGACGTGGCGCCGGCCGAACTCATCCGTGCCGTCCGGGTGGTGGCGAGCGGGGACGCGGTGGTGGCGCCGCGCATCACCCGGCGGCTGCTGGAAGAATATGTCCGCGGCAACGGGACAGGCGCAGGGACGGGCGGCGGCGGGACGGCCGGCGGGACCGGGGGCACGCCCGGCGGCGGGACCGGGGGCACGGCCGGCGGGCCGGTAACCCCTGCCGGCGTCCGGCCGGCCAAGGATCCGCTGCTGGAGGACCTCACCGCGCGCGAAACCGAAATGCTCGGGGCGATGGCCGAGGGGCTCTCCAACGCCGAGATTGCGCACCGGTACTTCCTCTCCGAAGCGACCGTCAAAACGCACGTGCGGCGCATCCTCAGCAAGCTCCACCTGCGGGACCGGGTCCAGGCCGTGGTCTACGCCTACGAGACCGGCCTGGTGGTGCCGAGCAACCCGGACTACTGAGCCCAGCGGGCCCGGTCCGGGCGGGGAGCCTGAAGCAGTGGTTTCAGGCACATTTCAAAATTGCCCGGGAGGCAACATCCATTGCTTCCCGGGCCTCTTTCCTGGAACTGTGCCCGCATGAGCGGTGCGTCATTTGTGGGATTGCACAGAACGGACGGTTCCCTGCCCGGTCTAGGGTAAGACGTCAATGTGGTCCGCCACACAAGTTTTCACGATCCACCCGCGGACCCGAACAATCCACGAAGGACGGCGCTTCATGCAGGCTGACCAGCAACTCTCCAAATCCCTGAAACCCAGGCATCTGTCCATGATCGCCATCGCGGGCGTGATCGGTGCCGGACTGTTTGTCGGCTCCGGCGCGGCGATCCAGCAGGCCGGCCCCGGCATCCTGGTCGCCTACGCGGCGGCGGGGCTGGTCGTCATCCTCGTCATGCGGATGCTGGGTGAGATGGCTGCGGCCAACCCGGAAACCGGTTCATTCTCAACGTACGCGGACAAGGCTCTGGGCCGCTGGGCAGGGTTCAGCATCGGCTGGCTGTACGCCTGGTTCTGGATCATTGTGCTGGGCATCGAGGCCACGGCGGGCGCGGCGATCATGCACCGCTGGGTGCCCGGCATCGACCAGTGGGTGTGGGCGCTGCTGCTGATGGTGCTCCTGACCCTGACCAACTTGGGCTCGGTGAAGTCCTTCGGCGAGTTCGAGTTCTGGTTCGCCTCCATCAAGGTCGCGGCGATCGCGCTGTTCCTGCTTTTCGGTGTCGCGGCGATCCTCGGCCTCATCCCGGGCCTTCCGGCCCCCGGGGTGAGCAACCTGCTGGAAAACGGCGGCTTTATGCCCAACGGCCCGGGCGCCGTGCTGGCAGGCATCCTCGTGGTCGTATTTTCGTTCTTCGGTGCTGAAATCGCCACCATCGCCGCCGGTGAATCCGAAAACCCCGTCGATGCGGTCAAGAAGGCCGTGAAGTCCACCGTCTGGCGCATCCTTGTCTTCTACATCGGCTCCATCGCGATCGTGGTGACCCTCCTGCCCTGGAACTCCGCCTCCGTGGCCAAGAGCCCGTACGTTGCCGTGATCGAGCTGTACGGCATCCCGGGCGCCGGCACCATCATGGACATTGTTGTGCTGACCTCCGTGCTGTCCTGCCTCAACTCCGGCCTGTACACGGCCAGCCGGATGCTGTTCTCACTCTCCCGCCGCGGCGACGCCCCGCGGTCCTGGATGCGGATCTCCAAGCGCGGCGTTCCGGCCGCCGCCGTCCTGGCCTCGACCGTGGTGGGCTTCATCACCGTGGGCCTGAACTACATCGCCCCGGACACCGTGTTCCTGTTCCTGGTCAACACCTCCGGGGCCATCGCCCTGTTCGTCTGGCTCGTGATTGCCGGCTCGCAGCTGATCCTGCGCCGTCGGATGGGTGCGGCGGCCAAGGACCTCCAGCTCAAAATGTGGCTTTTCCCGTACCTCACCTGGGTCGCCATCATCAGCATCGTGGCTCTGCTGGTCGGCATGGTCATCCTGGACACCACCCGCGAATCGCTGCTGCTCTCCCTGGCCCTCGCCGCCGTCGTGGTCGGCATCGGCCTCTGGCGCTACCGCAAGAACGGCGGCAAGGCCCGGGCTGGCGACACCGCCGACGCCAAGACCGCCACAACCGAGGCCCCGGCCGAGGACGTCACGGTGGGTGCCGGCCCGGCGTAGCCAGCTCCAGGCGGGCCCGCGGGCGCAGCGTTGGCCCGCGGGTTTCCGCCAGCACCACCTCGGACATGCCCAGTCCTGCCGCGCAGCGTTGGACATACCGCCACTATGTCCACTCGCCGCCGCCAGGGGAGGGCATGTCCGGCACCGGGGCGGCGCCCGGGCCGCTCCGGCGCAGGCCACAGCTCCTTCACAGGAAGGGCCTAGTCAGGGCATAACACCCCGGGGTTCCATGGACGCATGACCCCTTCTCCGCAGCCCCAGCACGAGCCGCACCCCAACCATGACCGCGGCCTGGAATTCGACCTCTCCA
>DASWAW010000254.1:0-3396 GCA_036390955.1 Arthrobacter sp. | reverse complement strand
AAGTCCCAGATGAAGGAGACCGGGTCGATGCCCTGCCACATGAAGTGGGAGGGGTCCCAGTTCAGCCCGAACGCCTCGCGGTGGCCGATCGCTTCGAGGGTGCGGACGGTGGTCCAGTAGTCGTAGGCGATCTCCGAGGGGTGGACCTCGTGCGCGAAACGGACGCCGCATTCGTCGAACACATCCAGGATGGGGTTCCAGCGGTCGGCGAAGTCCTGGTAGCCGGCCTCGATGACCTTCTCCGGGACGGGCGGGAACATCGCCACATATTGCCAGATGGAGGAGCCGGTGAATCCGACGACGGTGTCCACGCCGAGGGCTTTGGCGAGCCGGGCGGTGTGTTTCATTTCCTCGGCGGCGCGTTGCCGGACGCCTTCAGGGTCGCCGTCGCCCCAGACCCTGGCACCGACGATGGCCTCGTGGCGGAAGTCGATCGGGTCATCGCAGACGGCCTGGCCCTTGAGGTGGTTGGAGATGGCCCAGACCTTCAGGTTGTACTTTTCCAGCACGGCGAGCTTGGAGTCGACGTAGCCGGGTTCGTCCCAGCGCCAGGCGTCCAGATGGTCGCCGGAGACGGCGATCTCCAGTCCGTCGTAGCCCCAGCCGGAAGCAAGCCGGGCGACTTCATCGAAGGGCAGGTCGGCCCACTGGCCGGTGAACAGGGTGTACGGGCGGGCCATGTCAGGCTCCTTCGAAAGGGACGGGGAGGGTGGCCGGGGCAGCGGCGGCGGCCGCCGGTGTGGCGGGGAACGGTGGTGCGGCGGCGGGGACGCCGGCGGGGACGCCGGCCATTTGGATGATGGAGCTTTTGGCCGCCGCGCTTTCCTCCACCGCAGCCAGAATACGCTGGACAGTTAGGCCGTCCTCGAACGACGGCGAGGGCTGGCTGCCGGTGCCGATCGCGACAAGGAAGTCCCGGATCTCGTGCGTAAAGGTGTGCTCCCAGCCGATCACGTGCCCCTGCGGCCACCAGGCGGCGGCGTACGGGTGCTCGGGTTCGTTGACCAGAATGCGCCGGAAGCCCTGTTCCCGGACGGGAACGGTGGCGTCCAGGAAGCCCAGTTCGTTCAGGTCCTCGAGGTCGAACAGGATGGAACCCTTCTCCCCGTAGATCTCCAGTTTGAGCGAGTTCTTCTGGCCGGTCGCCACGCGGGAGACCTCCACGGAGGCGACGGCCCCGGAGGCGAGCGAGAGCGTGGCCCAGGCGGCGTCGTCGACCGTCACCTCCTCCAGCCCGGCAGCGCCGGGGCGGTGCGAGGTGAAGGTGTGCAGCCGGCCGGAGACCTCGGTGACCTGGTCACCGAGCAGGAACAGCACCTGGTCGATGGCGTGGGAGGCGATGTCGCCCAGCGCCCCGGACCCGGCCGTGTCCTTGTGCAGCCGCCACGTCATGGGCGACTCCGGGTCCACGAGCCAGTCCTGCAGATACGCCGCCCGGACGTGCCGGATCGCCCCCAGCCGGCCCTCGCTGATCAGTTCCCGGGCCAAGGCCAGGGCCGGGATGCGCCGGTAATTGAAACCGACCATGGACTGGACGCCCTGGCTGCGGGCAGACTTCGCCGCCGCGGTCATCGACTCGGCTTCCGCCAGGGTGTTGGCGAGCGGCTTCTCCACGAGCACGTGTTTGCCGGCGGCGAGGGCCGCGACGGCGATCTCCGCGTGCATGAAGCCCGGGGCGCAGATGTCGACGATCTGGATGTCGTCGCGGTCGATCACCGAGCGCCAGTCCGTGGAGGACTCCGCCCAGCCGTACTTGGCGGCGGCCTCGGCGACTCCGGCCGCGTCCCGTCCGACCAGGACGCGCTGTTCGAAGGCCGGGACGTCGAAGTAGCTGGCCACATTGCGCCAGGCGTTCGAGTGGGCCTTGCCCATAAACGCGTAGCCGATCATGGCCACGCCCAGCGGCGGACCGGCTGGAGGTCCGGGCGGGGTGTGGCCGGCGGTGGATTCAGGGGAAGTCATGACTGGGTTCCTAGAGTGTGGAAGCGGTGGGGTCCCAGTCCTCGGGGAGGGCTGCGGAGGCGGGCGCGGAGCTTTCGACGTCGATGAACGTTCCGGATTCCATCGACTCCGAGATCGAGACCATGGTGTCCAGGACGTGGTAGGCGAGGTTGCCGGTGGCGCGGTGCGGCACTCCGGCGCGGATGGAGCGTGCCATGTCCAGCACTCCCATGCCGCGGCCCTGGCTGGGACCGGTTGCCGGGATGACCGTCCACTCCTCGTCGCCGGCCCGCCAGAGGCGCACCTCGCCCTCGAAGTGGTTGGGGTCAGGCAGGGAGATCGTGGCTTCGGTGCCGGTGATCTCGACAAATCCCATCCGCTGCCGGGGGGACTCGAAGCTGAACACGCTGTGCGAGGACTGGCCGTTCTCGAACTGCGCCATCGCGCTGACGTGGGTGGGGACCTCGACGGTGAATTCCTCGCCGGCTTTCGGCCCCGACCCGATAACCCGGACTTCCTTGGACTTGGAACCGACGGCGGCCACCTTGCGGATGGAACCGAAGGTCTGCACCAGGGCGGTGAGGTAGTACGGTCCCATGTCGAACAGGGGCCCGGCGCCGTACTGGAACAGGAAAGCAGGGTTGGGGTGCCAGGATTCCGGGCCCGGGGTCTGGAACGTGGTCATGGCCGTCAGCGGGATGCCGATGTCGCCGCGTTCGATCAGCCGCCGCGCGGTCTGGAGCCCCGCGCCGAGGAATGTGTCGGGGGCGCAGCCCAGTCGGATGCCGGCGGCGTCGGCGGCCTTGAGCAGCCCGAGCCCGGACTCGCGGTCCAGCGAGAACGGCTTTTCGGTCCAGACGTGTTTGCCCGCATTGACGGCGGCCGTGGCCACTTCCACATGGGCCGCGGGGATGGTCAGGTTGACGATGATGTCCACGTCGGGATGGTTCAGGGCCGCGTCCACCCCGCCGGATTCCGCGATGCCGTATTCCTTGGCGCGCGCGGCGGCGGCATCCTCGAAGAGGTCGGCGATGACGTGGACCTTGACGTCGGGGAAGACCGTCAGGTTGTCCAGGTACTGCTTGCTGATGTTGCCGGCGCCGATGACGGCGACCCCCACCGGGCCGCGGCGGGAAGCTGCGCCGCTCATGCGCGTGCGCCTTCGCTGGCTTCAGCGTTCAGGTACGCCAGGCTCTCGGCGATGCCCTGGAAGATGTCGCCGGAGTAGTCGTCGAATTCCACGACGCCGACTTCCAGGGACTTGGCGGCGCCGATGACGTCCCAGACGGCGACTTTGCCTTGACCGGCCGGCAGCTGGGCTTTGTTGTCGGTGGTGAGCGGGCCGTCCTTGATGTGGATGAACTTCACCCGGTCGCCAAGCTTGGTCAGGATGTCGACGGGGTCCTGGCCGCCCACGGCAACCCAGTAGGTGTCCACTTCAAGGACCAGCTCAGG